>JASLCY010000025.1 GCA_030151925.1 Oligoflexus sp. | reverse complement strand
GGTGGCCTCTTCCTGGACGACGTCGACGATGTCGTCGTGGGTCACGATACCCTTCATGCGGCCGTTCTCGTCGACGACCGGGATCGCGACCAGGTCGTGGTCGGTCATGAGCTTGGCGACGACCGCCTGGTTCATCTTCTCGCCGGCGACCACGAAATCCATGCGCATGCGGTTGCGGACGATATCGCTTTCCTTGGCGACGATCAGGTCCTTGAACGAGATGATGCCGAGCAGGTGCTGGCTTTGATCGAGCACGTAGCAGTAATAGAGGCCCTCGAGGTTCACGTGCGACTGGCGGCGCAGGTAGCTCAGGGCTTCCCGCACGCTCGCGTCGGGACGGATGCGGGGGAAGCGCGGGTTCATGAGGCCCCCGGCCTCGTCCTCTTCGTAGGCGAGCAGGCCGGCGACTTCGAAGCGGGCGCTGTCGTCGAGGAGGTCGATGAGGCTCCAGCGCATATCCACCGGCAGGGCCTGCAGGACGTCCGCCGTATCATCCGGAGCCAGCGCGCGAAGCCATATTCGTTTTTCGCTAGTCGAAAGGAATTCGATGAGGAAGGCCTGCTCGTGAGTCGAGAGCCCGAAGAAGAGGTCGCTCGCCTCGCGCGGGGGCAGCGAGCGGAAGAAGCTCAGACGCTCTTCGAGCGCGACTTCGCTCCATCGCGTAAACAGCGATTCGGTCTGCTCTTGTTCTTCTTGAGGATCTTGGCTCATGGTGGTTCCTCTGAGGTTTGCAATCCTTAGGTCAAGGATACTCTTTCGTCAAGGAGATTCTCCAAGAACTTTCGCACCTTCCGCTACCTTGGGTTAAGAATGACGTAATTTTCATGTCCTAACCCGATCCCTAACATAATCACCCTCTGGACGATCGCGCAAGCATCAGTGAAAATAGAAGGATAGATCTTTTTTCCAACCAGCGCGAGGCAGGGGAAGCCATGGGTGCCGAAGACTTGAACCGCCTTGTTCCCGATCAGCAGCAGCCGAGCCTCAATCAGCTGCACAAGCTGCTCGACGTCTGCCGTTTCATGGCCAACGAGAAGAACCTCGATACCCTCCTCGTCTATATCGCCGAGCAGGGGCGCATGGCCCTCGGCGCCGACCGCTGCTCGATCTTCCTGCTCGACGAGGGCCAGGGCGAGATCTGGTCGAAGGTCCACCTCGGCGAGAGCGATATCATCCGTTTTCCCCGGGGCGCCGGCGTCGCCGGGAAGACCATCGAGAGCGGTCGGGCCATCCTCATCCAGGACGCCTATAACGACGCTCTCTTCAACCCCGAGATCGATCGGGCCACCGGCTATCGGACCCGCAATATCCTGTGCGTGCCGATGGCGAATCTCGACGGCCGCACGATCGGTTGCCTCCAGGCCCTGAACAAACACGACGGCGATTTCACGCCCGTCGACGAGAGCTTCAGCCTGGCCTTCGCCGCGCAGGCCGCGGTGGCTATCGAATCCGCCTATCAGTACCAGGAGAAGACCCGGGTCATCCGCGACCTTTCCCATACGCAGGTCAGGCTGAAGCAAAAGCTCGACCAGATGGAAGTGGTCCGCGAACTGGAACAGGCCGTGAATGAATCGGCGAACCTCTATGATTTCATTAGCGCCGTGATCCGGAAGGCCGTGCGGTCGATAGGCGCCGAGGTCGGCTGCCTGTTCATCCAGGTCGATGGGGCGAACGGCTGGGACACCTTCGCGGCCCGCATTCGCGAGGGGACGCCGGTGGTCCACTTCTCCGAGGGGACCCTCGACAGCACCTACGCGCAGAGCATGCTGAAGGACGGCAAGTCGCTCCTTGTGAACCGCCTCACCCAAAAAGATGCGGCATTAGAGAGGATAGGGCAGAAGCTCGGCGTCATGGCCGATAATCTCCTGGCGGTCCCCATCCATCAGCCGACCGAGCTCGACCCCAGCTTCTCGCAGGGGATCCTGATGGTCCTCGGCAAGACCTCGGGCTTCATCTACGAGGACCTCTCGTTCCTGCAGATCATCGGCGCGCAGATCTTCTCGCTGATCGTGAGGAAGCAGCTGGTCGATGCGAAGAAGCGCAGCGAGAACCTGGCGTCGATCGGCCAGCTCTCGAGCACGATCGTGCACGACCTCAAGAACCCGATCTCGGCCATCATCGGCTGCGCGGAGCTTCTCGAGGAGCGCGAGACCATGAACGAGCAGCAGCTCGAGCGGGTCTGCCGCATCCTGAGGAACCAGGCCAACCGCTGCATCACGATGGTGGAGGAGCTGCTGAGCGTCGCCCGGGGCGAGAAGAACTACAAGTTCGAAGTCCTCTCGCTCGGCGAGCTGCTGAGCGAGCTCGAGCAGATGCTCCAGGCCGAGACGCAGAGGCACAAGGTCAAGCTCACCTTCAACTCCGGCTACCTGGGCAAGGTGCGGGTCGACAAGTCGAAGTTCATGCGCGTGATCTTCAACCTGACGAACAACGCGCTGGAGATCCTCAAGTCCGGCGGCGAGATCACGATCGAAGCCAAGGCGCAGGACGCGCAGTGGGTCGAGATCCGCATCGCGGACAACGGCCCGGGCGTTCCCTCCGAGCTGGCCTCGGTGCTGTTCCAGCCTTTCGCCACGTTCGGCAAGAGCAAGGGCACCGGCCTCGGTCTCTACATCAGCCGGGAGATCATCTCCGAGCACGGCGGGACGATCGAGCTCGATACGTCCTACCAGGGCGGCGCCTGTTTCAGAATCCGCCTGCCCCAGGCGGTGTGAGGCTCCCGTCGCTTCGCGGGCAAAAATAAGGGCCCGGGACGCGCGGCCCGAGCCCAGGATGTCCTGCCTCTTATTATTAATCGTAATTTAATTGATGCGCGGCGATCACGTATTCGGCGTCGAGCGCCTCATCGTCATTCAACTGGTGGGTGACGGCGTTCGCGGCCTGCTCCGTGGCGACGAAGCGGTCGTCCTTCACATGATGCTGGACCTGCTTTTCTTTCACCCTCGTGACCTGGCGCCGGATGGCCTCATAGGCTTGATCGATTGATTTGTACATGTCGTCGGTTTTCACATCGACTTCCACATGACTGTTATCGCGGGCATGTAGCCCGACGTGGACAGTATAGAATCCGTTCACGATGTCGAAGGTGACGTGTATGGGGGTTGAAGGCTGGAGCAAGGCCTCGAGGCCTGCAAGTTTTTGTTCTATCTCGAATTTCAGAGCATCCGAGCTTTCCATGTGCCGAAAATAATACATGTAGTTCATGATTCCCCCTTAGGAACTTTTACGAGGACGGTTCACTAAAGAACCCACCTCAATAAAAGCAAAGTTCGATCCAAGAGGGGAATTTTTATTTCTGCGCGGTCGCCATCCTGCGATTCTGCCATTTCGCGTATGAGCGGCTCGCAGCAAGGAATTCAGCGTAGAAGTTCTGGCTCGCGAAACCAAAACTTGGCGATTTATAGGAAAGGATCAGATCGCCCAGATTGGTCGTGCCGAGACGGTCGCAGCCGCGTTTGACGCCATTCGCCCCGTGGTTGTAGCCCGTGATGGCGAGCGGCCAGCTTTGCAGCTTCGCGTAGTTGCTCTTGAGAATTTGCGCGGCCGCATGCGTCGCGCGGAGCGGTTGATTGCGTTCGTCACGCTTTTTGTTGACCAGTATGTAGGGGCGGGCGGCCGAGGGCATGAGCTGCCAGATGCCCGATGCGCCGACCTTGGACTTCGCCTTGACGTTGAACATGGATTCCACAAATGGAATTCGCGTAAGCTCTTTCGGAAGACCGTTCTGCTTAAAGATTTTCTCCATATGCGGCAGATAGAGTTGCGCCGTCTGCGCCGCGTTGAGGAAAATATCCTTCAAACCGATTTGGCCGCGGAGCTCCGCGCGGCCGTTGATCAGGCGGTTGTAGGCGTCGTCGTCGCGTTTATAGGCTTTCAGGATGCGGCCGTGCAGGGCGCTGATCGCCTTCGCGCTCTCGCCGCGCTCCGCGAAGTCCTTGATCGCCTTGTTATAGGCCTTCATCATGCCGTTCGAATCGTCGCCGCGGCTGAAGTCTTCCACGCCGATGACGATGTCCGGCGTCGCGAGGTCGTGGATCACGAGTTGATCGCTCGTGTAGTCGTTGAAAATCATCTCCCAGAAACGAACCTTCTTCTCGAGCAGGGGGCTGGTCGGGAAGAGGCCGTCGTCGAGGGCCGCGGCCGCCTCGATGGAGGAGGCTTTCGCGGACGCTCTGGACGCGGCCTTGGCCGGCGTCGTCAGGAGCAGGCCTAGGGCCAGCATGAGAATTCCATATATCTTCATCATTTTCCTCAGCGCGTATAGGCGAATTTGTCTTTTTTCTTCGTGTCCTTGGCCTTGGTCTTGTGAGCGGGATGCGGCGTGCCCGCCAGATCCATTTGGATGTTCACGAGCGTGGCCTTGATATCGTCGAGACGCTCGACTTGGTCTTTGGCTCTGGATTGCTTGTCCAGAGAAGTTTTTATGGATTTCTTCAACTGGGTATCCATATACGCATAACACTCGCCCGCATAGTGTTTTCTGAGCTCGTTGCTATCGTATTGCGCGTGTTTGCGTCCGTAGTAATCGCCGTAGATGAAACCCGCGGCGACGCTGATGAGGCTGATCGAAAGGGCCAGCGCCAAGGTGCTGAAAAAGAAGATGGATTGCTGTTTGTCGCTCTTGCGGTAGAGCCTGCGCATCACCTGCGAGATCGAAGAGGTGGGCATATCTTCCAATTCGTCGAGACCGGTCATGGGCCATACTCCTTGATAAAAAACCGGGTGTCTGAACGCAAGGAGTCGAGACGAGTGGAAGCAGCGGTATCAGTAGCGCCAGTAAGACAGGTTCCTTGTGTGCGCTCTGTGTATAACAATTTTTTTGGGATGGGAAGTACAAAATGACGCGATGTCTCGCGTCATCATGAAAGCTAGGGTGATTGGCAGGAGTCTTCGAATCTTAGCTGGCTGCGAG
>JASLCY010000563.1 GCA_030151925.1 Oligoflexus sp. | reverse complement strand
CATCAGCATGTTCGACAGGTTGATGACGAGTTCGGTCAGGTAGGGAAGCTCCTGGCCGCTGTCGGCGAACTGCTTGGCGAAGGTCGGCACGACGAACACGAGGAGCAGGGTCACGACGCCGAGGGCCACGACGACGATGATTACCGGGTAGGCCATCGCCGACTTCACTTGAGCCTTCAATTTCGCGGCTTTTTCGATATAGACGACGAGCTGCTTCAGGATCACGTCGAGGCGGCCGGAAGCCTCGCCCGCCTTGGTCATCGCCACATACAAACTATCGAACACCAGCGGGTAGCCCTCGAGCGCGTCGGTGAGGGTCGAACCTTCCTCGATCTGCTTATTCACGTTAGATATGATTTCCGCGAAGTCGATCTTCCGCTGCTGGTCGGCGAGCATCTCCAGCGCCTGGAGCATGGGGATGCCGTTCTCGATCATGAGCGAGAACTGCTTGGTGAACAGCGCGAGCTCCTTGGTGGTCGGCAGCTGCGAGCCGATGCGGATCTGGATGTTGCCTTGTTTGTCCTTGGTGATGATCCGGGATAAGAAGCTCGAATCCGCGGTACCGGTTTTCGAAGCCGCCTGGGCGCTGAGCTTGATGACTTTGAGGCCTTTGTTCGCCAGGTTCGCGCGAGCGGACGATTTGTCGGCGGCCGTGATCTCGCCGTGCTTGATCGCACCGTTCCTCGCTTTCGCTTTGTAGCTGAACTTCGGCATCTCTTATCCTTAACTTACCGAGGGCGGCCGGGGGCGCCGCGGGCTTTGAAATCGTTGAGCATCTCTTGCAGCTCATCGACGTTCGGGCTCTTCGCCAGGGCGATTTCCTTGCTGATGATGCGCCGCGTGGCCAGAGTATAGAGCGCCTGGTTCATCGTCTGCATGCCGGTTCCCGATTGCCCGGTCTGCATCGCCGAATAGATCTGCTGGACCTTGCCTTCTTGAACGAGGGCGCGGGTCGCGCTGTTCATGATGAGGATTTCCATCGCCATCGCCCGACCGCCTTCGACTCGGGGCAGAAGCGTCTGCGAGAGCACGGCCTCCAGGCTCATGGCGAGCTGGGTGCGGATCTGCGCCTGCTGATGCGGCGGGAACGAATCCACGATACGGTTGATGCTGGAGATCGCGCCGTTGGTGTGGAGCGTTCCGAACACCAAGTGGCCAGTCTCCGCGATCGTGAGCGCGGCCGAGATCGTCTCCGGATCGCGCATCTCACCGATGAGGATGACGTCGGGATCCTGGCGCAGGACCGATTTGAGGGCGTTCGCGAAGCTGAAGGTATCTTCGCCGAGCTCGCGTTGGTTGATGATGCAATTCTTGTGGACGTGCACGTATTCGATCGGATCCTCGATCGTCACGATGTGGTCGTAGCGCGTTTCGTTCACGTGATTCAGCATGGCCGCCAGCGTGGTCGATTTACCGGAGCCGGTCGGGCCCGTCACGAGCACGAGGCCGCGCGGCAGCATGGAGAGCTTCTTCAGGATCGGCGGGCTCTGCAGCTCATCGAGGGTGAGCACGCGGTGCGCGATCACACGGAAGGCGCCTGCGATATGGCCCTGCTGGTAATAGATGTTGGCACGGAAGCGCGAGACGCCGGGCAAGGAGAAGGAGAAGTCCAATTCCTTCTTGGTCTCGAAGATCTTGCGCTGGGCTTCGGTGAGCACGCTGTAGCAAAGCTGCTCCGTCTTCTCCGGAGTCATGGGCGGAAGGTTCAAAGGCACGATCTGCCCATCGATGCGGATACGCGGGGGCGTGCCGGCGGTGATGTGGAGGTCGCTGCCTTTCTGCTGGACGAGGGCTTTTAAGAGCTGCTGTATCGAGTAATCCATATTTAAGCCGCCGAATCTTGATTTTCATCGTCCGCCGCCGTGTTGGTCACGACTTCGATCGGATCCGTTTCACCGCGTAGCATCTTGAGCAGAGCGTTCTGACGAAGAGAGCGCATGCCGTTGATGATGCCGATCCTCTTCAGGGTCATCGCCGGAGCGCCTTTCATGATCGCTTCGCGCAGATCGTCCGTCACGACCATCACTTCATGGATAGCCGTACGGCCCTTGTAGCCGCTGTTGCTGCAGTAGTGGCAGCCGACGGCCTGATAGATCGTCGCATTGCGGGCATGCTCCAGGGGAACGCCGAGGCTCGCGACGTATTCGGGTTTGATGTTGGCATCGGGTATCTTGCACTTCGGGCAGAGACGGCGCGCGAGACGTTGGGCCACGACGCACTGCAGGGCCGAGATCAGGTTGAAGGACTCGAGGCCCATGTTCTGCAGGCGGACGATCGTGTCGGCCGCGCTGTTGGTGTGGAGCGTCGAGAGCACCATGTGACCCGTGAGGGCCGCCTTGATCGCGATCTCGCCCGTATCACGGTCGCGGATCTCACCCACCATCACGACGTCCGGATCCTGGCGCAAGAAGGCTTTCAAAGCATCGGCGAAGGTCAGGCCGTACTCCGCGCGCACGTGCACCTGGTTGATGCCGTCGAGCGTGAATTCCACCGGGTCCTCGGCGGTCATGATGTTGTCCGTGGACTTGTTCAATTCCGCGAGAGCCGAATAGAGCGTCGTCGTTTTACCGGAACCGGTCGGGCCCGTTACGAGCACCATCCCGAAAGGCTTGTGGATCGAGTCTTTGAAGCGAGCGAGGTCGTCCGCCTCGAAGCCGAGTTTGGTCATGTCGACCTGAAGGCTCGATTTATCGAGGATACGAAGCACGATCTTCTCACCGTGGACGGTAGGAAGGCAGTTGATACGGAAGTCGATCGGCTTGCCGTCGATCTGGGCGTTGATGTTGCCGTCCTGCGGCATCCGCTTCTCTTCGATCTTGAGGCCGGCCATAACTTTGAAACGCGAGGCCACCGCTGCCTTCATGTGGGCGGGCGGGCGCGCGATCTCCTGCAAGACGCCGTCGATGCGCAAGCGGACGCGCATATAGGTTTCATAGGGTTCGACGTGGATATCGGAGGCGCCCATCGAGAGACAGGCGCGCATGATCGTATCGACCAGGGCCGCGATCGGGGCGTCGTCGCCGCCGGCCGAGCCGTCGTCGATGACGAGGCGGTTTTCCGTAGGTTTCTTCGCGGCTTGGACCGTCGTCGATTTCGCGAACTTATCGATGTTGATGCTCTGCGACTGCGGATAGTACTTGAGCAGCGCGTTGCTGATCTTCTCTTCGCTCGACAGGACGGTCTTCAGGAGGAAGCCGGTCTTGAGCTGGAGAAGGTTCACGGTGTTGAGGTCGTGCGGGTTCTCGACGGCTACGATGATGTTGTTGCCCACGCGATCGATGGGGATGGCGCGCGCCTGCTTCGCGAGCGTGTCGGGGATGAGTTTGATGATCTCCGCGGGGATGTCCATGGCATCGAGGTCGGCGATGCGGACATGGAAGCAGTGCGCCCACGCCGCGAGGAGCTTCGACGGATCGCCGAGCTTCAGGCGAATCATAGAATGCACAAGAAGGATGCTCTTCTGGCGAGACAGGGCTTCAGCCTCCTGCATCGCCTTCGGATCGATCTTGAGCTGGTTCAAAGCAATTTCTTGGAACTGCCTAAGCATGATTCTCCCACCATCCTTTTAAGATTGGTCAGTGGGGGTATC
Source organism: Oligoflexus sp. (assembly GCA_030151925.1). GTDB lineage: Bacteria > Bdellovibrionota_B > Oligoflexia > Oligoflexales > Oligoflexaceae > Oligoflexus. The sequence continues at coordinate 13,895 of JASLCY010000563.1, read as the reverse complement.
GGCATGCGCGGGCAAAGACTTAGATGAGGGACGCGTGGACGGGATTTTCCTGATACACAAGTTTCGGGTCAACGTGCTTTAGTCTCGAATGCTTAAGCTGCTGGCGCGCGAAGGTGAAGAGCAGTTGGTCTTTACCGTAACGCTGGTGCTTTCTCTCGTCCTTGAGGCGGCTTAGGATAATTTTGTGCGCCTTGGCCGGATGGAACACCAAGCCGCGGCTCAAGTGCAGGAATTCGCCCTTGTGCAGGAGGATGCCCTGGAACACGTCGCCCTTGGAGATGCCTTCGAAGACCTCGTGCTCCTGCTTCTGCACCCGCACCCTCTTGTCCGTGAAGAGGTCCTTGAGGATCAGGTGGTCGGGCTTGATCTTGATGATCTTGAAGAGCGAATGGGTGAAGCCGTCGACCTCGGATTCGCCCTCCTTGTCCACGAGGTATTCGAGGAACGGCGTCGAGCGGTTGAAGCGGTCCAGCGGGCGCTCGAAGATGAAGTGGTTGAGGAAGTAGTAGATGCGCTGATGGTAGTTGTCGTCTTCCGCGAAGATCTTGCCCCCGTGGCGGAAGAACTCCTCCTTGGCCTCGATGATGGCCTCGGTGCCGTGTTTGGCCACGAAACGCTGGATCAGATCCTCGACGAAGCGATCCGTCGCGGTCTGGACGTCGCCGCCGACGAAGATGTCGATAGCGATGCCCGCGTCGCGCGCGGGCGCCTGGGGACGCGAATTCGAGCCAAGGGAGGACGAGTCACGAACGCCTACGTTTTCGCTAAGCACCATTCGAAAACCTTTTCTCCAACGATGGGGAAATGAAACGCCAAGGGGACCCAAATCGAGGTTGTGTTCGGGCCGCAAACGCCTTCGATCGACTTCTGCAGGGGCTGAGACTGGCTATCCTGAGCACCCATGACAATATCATCGAGGGGAATGTAAACACCATAAGATAAATAGTGGGCCTGGATTTGCCTTTGACGTTCTATGCTTTCCTCCAGATTTTTCGGAGGAGCCCAAAACTCCCCGACATGGAGGGCGGAATAGCTGGCCCTAAGGGCCTGGATGGCGTCGCTGGTCGTCATCGCGACGGCTAAAGTCCATAGAACTCCGTAAAACAGAGCATGAACGATGACGGTGCTCGTGACTGTTCTTTGACTATTTGGCATGGACCATCCGTAAAGGTGATCCTCTTATTTTAACCGCTTTGGTCGTCCTCGCAAAACCCATTCAAAGCTTGGGCGTCGATTTCGCCGAACGCTGATCCCACAAAACTTCTGGCGCCTGGAGGATCTGGCTGATGGCACGGCCGAGAACGAAGAACCAATCGCTCAACCGGTTGAGGTAGATCTGAGTCTCGATTCGCACGTCAGGTTGGTCTTCCCGCAGACGGACGACTTCACGTTCCGCCCGGCGGCACACCGTGCGCGCGATATGAGCAGAGGAGTTGCAGACGTGGCCTCCGGGCAGGACGAAGTTGGCGAGGGGCGCGAGCGTTTCGTTGCAAAGGTCGATCTCGTCCTCGAGCGTCTTCACGTCCGAGAGCTGCAAGACCTTCTGTTTTTCCAGATTGAGTTTGGCCGAGGGGGTGGCGAGCTCGCCGCCGAGATCGAACAGCTCGTTTTGAACGCGGTACAGGCTCGAGAGGATCCAATGATCCTTGAAGGCCGATTCTGCGGTGAGTTGATCGCGGAGCAGGCCGACGAAGGAGTTGAGCTCATCGACGGTGCCGTAGGCTTCGATCCGGCGCGAGGTCTTGGGAACCCGTTCGCCCGAAGCGAGCATCGTCCCGCCCTTATCACCGGTCTTAGTGTAGATCTTCGAGAGGCGCATAGACGTTCCTTAACAAACGAAGCGGTTGCGACAAGGGAATATCGCAGGTCCGCTTCGTTTTAGGAAGTCGCCATTGTTCAATCGTCGTCGTCGTAGACCTTGTTCGCGTCGGTGCCGGCGTACTCGCGGTTCACCTGGTCGCGCATCTTGTCCGAAGGATGGAAGGTGACGACGCGGCGAGCGGAGATCTCGATCTTCTCGCCGGTATGGGGGTTGCGGCCTGGACGCGAACGTTTTTCCTTAACGGTCCATTTACCGAAACCGGAGATTTTTACGTCCTTGCCATCTTCGAGACGGAGTTTGACCTCTTCCAGAATGATCTCGAGGATTTCTTTTGCTTCTTTTACGGGGAACCCAACCTTATCGCGGATCATTTCTACCAAGATGTCCTTGGTCAAAGTAGCCATTACGGCACCTCCATGCGGCTCGCTGCTTGTCTCGAACTTGATAAGTTCTTCCAAGCTCTTATCTTAACAACTTTACGATTCCTCGGGAAGTCATTGATACCAAAAATTTTTTTGGCTCCTTACTCGATTCCCCATACGCTGAAACCTCTGAAAAGCGCACTGGAGCTCGTTTTCCCTGCGCTAAAACGTAGGGGCCTTCCCTTGTTGACTTACCCTCCCGACGAACTAATATGCTTTAAGTGGAAAGAATTGGACTAATAGACCGTTTTTGGGAGTTACCCAATGATAGAAGTCGTGGGGCTCAAAAAGAGCTTCGGCAACACGGTGGCGCTGAGCGACATTACGTTTCGCGTCGCCAAAGGACAGATCGTCGGCTTCCTCGGTGCGAATGGTGCCGGCAAAACCACAACGATGGACATCCTCTGCGGCTGCATAGGCGCCGACGCCGGAACGGCGAAGATCGCAGGGTTTGAAATCGCCGAAAATCCTCTCGAGGTAAAACGCAAGCTCGGCTACCTGCCGGACGAGCCGCCCCTGCACAAAGAGATGCAGGTGGGGGAATTCTTGAACTACGCGGGCCGCCTGCATGGTTTGCGTGGTGATAAACTCAGCGTTCGCGTGGCGGACCTGATGGAGCGCCTGGAACTCGGCAGCAACAAGAAGCGCCTGATCGGCCAGCTTTCGAAAGGCTATCGGCAAAGGGTGGGCCTGGCCCAGGCCTTGATCCACGATCCCGAGGTGCTCATCCTCGACGAGCCGACCGAAGGCCTCGACCCCCATCAGATCCAGCAGATCCGCGAGATGATCCGCGGCCTCAAGGGCCACCACACCATCCTCTTCTCCTCGCATATCCTCTCGGAAGTCGAAAGCGTCTGCGACCAGCTCATCATCGTCGACAAGGGCCGCGTGGTGGAACAGGGCACGCATCAGGAGCTCGCCTTGCGGCTCGACGGCGCGCGCCGCTACCAGGTGCGGGTTCGCCAAGGGGCTATCGCGCTCGCCCAGGATCTCGCGGACTTCCCGGAGATCAGCAACATCGCGGTCGAGAGCGGCGACGAGGCGGTGAGCTTCTTCACCCGCAACGAGGGCGAGATCCTCGACCAGGTCGCGCGCAAGGTCCTCGACAAGGGCTACGGCCTCAAGGAGCTCGCGAGCAAATCGAAGAAGCTCGAAGACGTCTTCTTCCAAATCACACGTTAATCGATGGAGTCATGACCGATGGGTGCAATCGCGACGATAGCCGCTCGAGACCTCAAATCCTTCTTCGTGTCGATGAAGGGCTCGGTGGCTTTCCTCTTCGTCCTTCTTCTTATGGGCATATTCTTCCGTTCGTTCTGCGCGACCTTCATCGAGATGCAGGCGCAGATCCAGCAGACCGGGGGCGAGCCGCCCAAGGTCGCCCAGCTGCTCACGGCGATGTTCCAGAACCTCCACTTCCTCTTCCTCTTCATCGTGCCCGCGGTGACGATGTCCTCTTTCGCGGAAGAGAAGAAGACCCAGGTGGACCGGCTGCTGCAGACGGCTCCCGTGACGAACGCCCAGATCGTGCTGGGCAAGTTCCTCGCGTCGTCCGGCGTGCTCGCGCTCGCGCTCGCGGCTTCGGTCGTCTATCCGCTCTTCCTCTTTAAATACGGCAACCCGGAGCTCGGGCCCATCCTCGCCTCGTACCTCGGCATCCTGCTGCTGATGTGCGCGCAGGTCGCCTTCGGCCTGTGGATCTCCTCGATGGTCTCCCATCAGTTCCTCGCCTATATCTTCACGGCGTTCGGCCTGTTCCTGCTGCTCATCCTCGCCTGGGTCGCGCCGAACCTCACGACCGGCGGGTCGGCGGAAGAGTTCATCAAGTACCTGGCGGCCACCCCGCACCTCGACAACTTCTTCTCCGGCCTGATCTCGGTCGCGGACGTAACCTATTTCCTCGCCTTTATCGGCCTGTTCCTCTTCTTCACCAACGTCGCCGTCGACGCGAAACGCTGGAGGTAATGACGATGCGTAGCGGACTCCTGTTTCTCCCGTTTTTAGCGTTCTTCTCGGCGGTCCTGGCCCTGGCGACCGGCAAAGCCTATGCCGCGACCCCTCTGGTGAGCATCGCGCTGTGGGCCGTGGCGGCGATTGCCTTCCTGGCCTGGCTCTTCCTCGATGCCGCGAATATCGCCTCGATGTTCAGGAAGAAGGGCGCGAAGCACGGCCTCAGCCAGGGCGTGAGCGTGATCCTCGCGATCCTCGTGGCCTTCGGCATAGGCTTCCTCAGCAAACGCGACCGTTTCAACAAGAGCTACGACGTCACCAAGGAAGGCGTGAATACGCTTTCGCCCGAATCCAAGAAACTCGTTTCGCAGCTCGAAGCGAAGAAGCAGGACGTGGTCGTCCACGCCTTCTTCCAGGACGAGCAGAAGAAAGCGCAGTTCACCAAGCTGCTCGCGCTCTATCAGAACGCCGGCGGCCCGTTCCAGGTGGAATACATCGATCCCCAGACCGATCCCACGCGGGCGATGGCCGAGAACATCACCGTCCCCGACACCGTCCTGTTCAAGCTCGGCAAGCAGGAGTCGCGCCTGACGAGCTTCTCGGAAGAGAAGATGAGCAACGCCCTGGTGCGGGTCATGAAAGACAAGGAGCGCACGGTCTACTTCCTCTCGGGCCACGGCGAGCCCGACATCGAGAGCAAGGATCCGGTGGGGCTCAGCCTCGCGAAGGCCGAGATGGAGTCGGAGCGCTTTAAGGTCAAGCAGGCGAAGCTGCTCGAACTCGGCAAGTATCCGGACGACGCGGATCTCGTGATCCTCGCCGGCCCGCGCTACGACCTTCTCCCCGCGGAGAAGGACATCCTCGAGAAAGCGATGGCCGACGCCAAGCCCTTGATGATCCTCGTGGACGCCTTGCTCGATCTGCCGAATGTCAAGGCGCTGGCGGCTGACGCCGGCGTGAAGCTCAACGACGACCTCCTCATCATCCGTCCCGAAGATCCGCGGGTCCAGGTGCTCGGGCAGAATAATGCCATCATCACGGGCCTCGACAAGTTCTCGCCGATCACGGCGGACTTCGCGAAACGCGGCAGCGTCGCGTTCGTAACCGCGAACACGCGCTCGATCGAGCTCCTGCCGGATAACAAGTTCCACCTGAAGCCGATCGGGATCGCGAAGTCGGATCCCATGATCATCAAGGTCAAGGGCGTGAAGACGGCGGCGGACGTGAAGGCGGGCGTGAAGGAAAACCAGATCCAGACCGGTACCTTCGATGTCTTCGCCGTGGCGACGGGCCAGGTCGGGGGCGATCGGCTCGCTGCGAACGAGCCTAAGGATAGCCAAGACGTGAAAGCGGAGTCGGCTAAAGGCGCGAAGGAGCTGCGGGTCTTCATCGGCGGCACCTCGCAGCTCGTGAACAACCTCAGCGCCGAGCGCGGCGAGAACCTCGACCTCTTCGCGAACGCGGCCAACTTCCTCATGCAGGACGAGGATTCGATCGCCATTCGCGCGAAAGACGTGGATCCGGGCCGCCTCGACCTCGTCACGCCGTCGAGCGTGTTCCTGCTCACGTTCATCTCGTTCATCTATCCCTTCCTCTTCTTCGGCACCGGCGTCTTCTACTGGGCGCAAAGGAGAAGGGCATGAAGGGCCTAAAGCTCCCTCTCGCGCTCGGGGGCGTGCTGGCCGTCATGGTCGGCATCGCTTACTGGGACGATCACAGGACCGAGGCCGACAAGGCGAAGAAGGACCAGGAGAACCGCGTCCTGCCGTTCAAGACGGAAGACGTGGTGAGCCTTGAAGTCGTGAATTCGCAGGCGAATCCGCAGAGCTTCGCACTGAGCAAGGAGAACGGGCTGTGGAAGGTTACGGCCCCCTTCGCCTATGCCGCGGACAGCGAAGGCGTCGATCGCCTCGTGAAGATCCTCGCCGACGCGAAGTTCGAACGGAGCTTCGATGCGAACGGCAAGGCGGTCGCGAATTTCGGGCTCGACCGTCCGCAGCTCGTCTACAAGGCGAAGGATAAGGGCGGCAAGACTTATGAGTTCGACATCGGCGCCAAGGCCCCGACGGGTTACAGCAGTTTCGCCCAGACCGAGGACAAGGCCCATGTGCTGGTCATCAACCAGTATATCGTCACCGCCGCGAACAAGACCCTGAGCGATTTCCGCGATCGGAGCGTCGGCGTCCCTCCGGCGAAGGACATGCAGGCCGTCGACATCACGTTCGCGGGCCGGCCGACTCTCAGCCTCAAGGCCCAGGGCAAGGATTGGCAAGTCACCGCGCCGACCGCGTTGAAGGCCGATCCGACGGAAACCGCAAAGCTTCTCAATGGTTGGGAACGCGTCCGGGTCCTCGAATTTTTGGACTCGCCGGGCCCCGCGCTGCGTAAGGCCCTGACCGAGACCGGCAAAGGCACGAGGGAGTACGTGAAGGCTCATTTCCAAACCGCTAAAGGCGGCTTCGACCTTCGGCTGCTCGAGAACAACGGAAAACTCTATACGAAGCTGCCCGGCGCCGACTCATTCGCGGAGATCGATAAAAAGCAGATCGACGAGCTCGCTCGCACTCCGAACGATCTGCAGGACAAGACGATGTTCGCCTATACCTCGGCCGATGTCGATAGCGTGACGATCGATGCGGCCGCTTACCAGCGTCGCGGCGACGACTGGTATAACGTGGCTTCGAACAAACCCACGCCGTTCATCCAAGGCATCCTGGTCAGCCTCGAATTCGCGAAGGCTGAGAAGCTTATCACGCCCGCGCAGGGGGAGGGCCTCACCCACGCCCCGGCCGCGCATACGGTCGTGATCAAGAAGGGCGACGCGGTGCTCACGCAGTTCTCGCTGTGGACTCCGACGGGAGAAGGCGGAAGTTATGTCGTGAAGAACGGTGAACGCTACTTCCTCGTGGGGCCGGAGCTGCTCGACATCCTGCAACCGAAAGCGGACGCCAACCCTACTCTGGGCGGGGCGCCCAAGGCTGAGAAGACCTGAGCGTTAGGGCGAGATCTCCGGTTTCATCTCACGATTGAGCAGAAGGTAAAGTCCGTTCGAAACGGTCGATTCACCATAAAGCACGGAGTAGACGACGTGGATAATGGGCGAATCGACCTTTAATTTTTCGCAGAGATCGTAGGCCGCTTTCGCGGTCGAAACGCCTTCCGCTACAGAGCCCAGGGTTTGCAGGACGGTCTGCAGGTCCTCTCCGCCCCCGATCCGATAACCGACCGTATAGTTGCGGCTCTTCTCCGACGTGCAGGTGAGGAACAGATCGCCCACTCCGCCGAGGCCCATGAAGGTCAGAGGGTTCGCGCCGAGATAACTGCCGATGCGGGTAATCTCGGCAAGGCCGCGCGAGAGCAGGGCCGCGCGGGCATTCTGCTGGAAGCCAAGCCCGGCCGCGGCTCCGGAGGCGATGGCGATCACGTTTTTGAGGGCGCCGGCGACCTCGAGCCCTATAGGGTCGTCGAGCGTGTAGACGCGGAAATAAGGCGAATGGAAAAGGACCTGCGTTTCCTTGTTGGTCTGCGCGTTGATGGAGGCGATGGATACGGCCGTCGGCTGCTTCTCCGCCACCTCGATCGCAAAACTCGGGCCGGAAAGCACGACGACGCGTTCCTTCACCGAGGGGCCGAGCTCTTGTTCGATGATTTGGATGGGAAAACACAAGGTATCATTCTCTATGCCCTTGACGGCGCAGACCACGATGCACTTGGAAGAGACGAGATCTTTGATGGGCCTGAGCACCTGCCTGAGGGATTGGGTCGGGATCGCCAGGATGAGAAACTCGGCGGCCTGCAAAAGCGCTGGCGACAAGTCGTCCGTCGCTTTGAGCCCGGGATGAAGTTCGATGTGGCTCAGATATTTGGGATTCCGGTGTTTCGTTTGGATGGACGCGTTGATTTCTTTTGAACGCCCCCAAATTGTCACATCATGGCCCTGCAAGGCCAGGTGATTCGCCAGACATGTTCCGAAGTTACCCGTGCCGAGAACCAAAACTTTCCTCGGTCTCGCAGTATTTGACAAATGAAACCCCTTCAGGTTGGATATGGGCTGCCTCAACGGGCTTCCCAAGGGCAAATATTTTGCCGATCCTAACACGAATCAAGGATGGCTTCCGTGATTTTTATCCTGCTCGCCCGTCTCATACTCCTCAGTTTCGCCAAGAATACGCGAACGCTGGGCGCAATCTGTTCGCTGATGGCGCTCGGCTTCTTCATCACCTTCATCTTCTATTCGGGCGACGTCGTCAGCCATATCGTGATTCCCCTGGCTTTCCTGGTGTGGCTGCCGGGTTTTTATTTCCTCCTCAGAACGCCGGACGAACTCGACAAGCTGCGTATCCAAAAAGGGTGATGCTCATGAATGCTCTCTTCAATTTCTTCGATATCCTGGGAGCGGCCCTCTCTTCGCAGATGACCGGCCGCATCACCAAACACACGCGCCTCGCCCTGCTTATGTTCGGGGTGCTCACCGCCGCCGCTTATCTCGTGGAAAGGTCTTGAGATGCTGATCATGTGGCTTTTCCCGCTCGTCTTCCTGCTGTCCGTCTACTTCGCGATCTCGCCCGTCCGGGAAGCCGAACGCGGCGGCCTCAGCTTCCAGAGGCAGAGCTTCGTCTTCTCGGTGCTGTTCGTGCCCTGGATCGTAGTGCAGCTCTCGCCCGGTTTCGATATCTGGCTGCTCTCGCTCGTCTTTGCCGCCGGCCTCAGCTACTTCCTCCTCTATCGCCACGTTACGCGGCGCGAAGCCTGGATTAAGGGCTTTGTGAGCACGTTCCTCGGTTTCCTGTTCCTCGAGGTCTCCCTCCATCCCGGGTTCGGCCTCGCTCTGCCGATGGAATACCGGTTGAAGTTCTCGGTCACGGCCGCCGCATACGTGTGCGGCCTCTTCCTCCTCTATGGGTTGCCGCCCTTGCAGCTCGGCGTCGTAGATATAGGCTCGGAAGGGAACAGCGCGGTCCAGGTTCCGCTCAACTTCCTGCTCCGCCTGGTGACGACCTTCGTCGTCCTGATGGCGACCGCCTTTTCTCCCTGGGTGGAGAACCTGGGAGACCTGCATGTTTTCATGATCACGGTTCTCGCCGTCGGGCTGGGCTTTTCGCGTGTGGTCCTGAGGCTGCAGACCAGCCCGTTCCGCATGATGAGCTATCTTTTGAGCGGTTTCCTGCTGCCGCTCATCGTGCGCCTCGTCGCGCCGGAATTCGCGGATCCGCTCTTCATCATTATCGCTCTCTTCTATGCGGGACTTTATGCGATACTGGACCAAAGAGGGGCTGCTGACGGGCGAGGCGAGGACAGGCTGAACTGGACTCTCTTCAAGGCTTCCCATCCCGTCGCGGCTCTGCGGATCGAACGTTGCCTGAGAGGATACTTCGGCCTCGAGGCTTTGCTGCTTCTGGTGATCGCGGTCCTGAGCTATCGCGGAGCGGCGAGGATGGCGACGGCTCCTCTAGCCCTTGCGGTGCTTTGTTCGCTTGCGGTGATGCAGGACAAGAGCGCCTTCAAAGCGCGGGAGCGGGCCCTGGCATCTTAAGGGAGATGTATGTACCCCATCCTATTGCGGATCGGTGATTTTGGTTTTGCGAGCTGGCACGTATTCTTCGTGCTGGGCGCGATGGCTGCCTGGTGGGGACTGCAAACGCAGAGGCGAGCCCTTCTCCCCAGCTGGAAGGTCGTCGAGCTCGATCGGCTTTTCCTTTCGCTTTATCTCGCGGGTTATTTCGGAGCCCGCGTCTTCTCCCTCCTGTTCGAAGATCACGTGGCGAACCTCCAGGATTTCGTCAGCGGCCTGTTCACGTTCGGCAGCATGACCCTTTATGGTGGAATCATCGCCGTGACGCTGGTGCTGCTCGCCTTCGCCTGGGCGACGCGCACTCCCGTAAAACGTCTCGCGGCGCTGTTCGTAGGGCCGGGACTCCTCGGCATCAGCATCGGGCGCATCGGTTGTTTTCTCAACGGCGATGATTATGGAGCCGCTGTCTTCGATCAGATGCAGCCGCCGTGGTGGGCCGTGGTTTTCCCTAATCTCGAAGACCGCGTCTACCGTTATCCGGTCCAGCTTTGGGAATCGGCGCTCGCGCTTTTTCTCGGCCTCGGCATCATCATGCTGAGCCGTCGGGAGCCGCAGTCAGCCCTGCGTTGGGCGAGTTTCGGCGTGCTGGGTTATAGCGCGGGGCGTTTTGCGCTCGAATACTTCCGGGGCGACGAACGAGGCTATTTCTTCGGTACGGGCCTTTCGACCTCGCAGGGGATCAGCATCGTCTTTCTTGTGGTCTGGACGCTTTATTCCGTCATTCAACGGTTGAAAGAACAGGGGCAGGAGCCGGCGTGACCCCTGCCCTGCTCCGATCTAGGCCTGGATCTCGAGAAGAAGATCGCCCTCTTCCACGAGCTCGCCTTTGTTCACGTGAACCGCCTTGATCGTTCCGTCGAGCTTCGCGGTGATCGCGTATTCCATCTTCATCGATTCCGTCACCAGGACGACTTCGCCTTTTTTCACCTTGGTTCCGACGCTGGTCCGAACCTCGAGGATCTTGCCCGGCATCGGTGAACCGATCTGGTCTTGGGCGGTAGGGTCGGCCTTGGGCCTGCGTTTGGTCGCTCCCGTCACCTTCTCGTCGATCACTTCGAGGTTGCGCGGGAAACCGTTGAGCTGGAAGAAGACGCGGCGGCGGCCGTCGGCGTCGGGCTCGGTCATACCCGAAAGGCTCACGATCAGCACCTTGCCCGGTTCGAGTTCGATCTCGACCTCGCGATTCAGATCGAGGCCGTTGAAGAACACGTCGGTACTGATGTTGTCGACCTTGCCGAACTCCCTCAGGTGATTGAGGTAGTCTTTATAGACCTTGGGATAGAGGCGATAGGAGAGGACCTGGAAATCGTCCGGCTCGACTTCCGTCATCGCGTAGAGCTCGGCTTTCGCTTTCTCGAAGCTATCGCCCTTCACCAGCGGCGGCTTCTGCGGAGGCGGTGGGTTGGCTCCGAGGACCATCGCCCGGAGCTCCTCGTTAAAGCCGCCGTAGGGCACACCCATGTGGCCCTGGAAGAAGCTGACCACCGAATCCGGATAGTCGAGCGCCGGCTTTTTCTTCATCAGGTCGTCGCCCGTCAGGCCGTGCTTTTGCAGAAGCAAGGCGAAGTCGCCTACGACCTTCGAGGAAGGCGTGACCTTCACGATATCGCCGAAGAGCTGATTCACTTCTTTGTATCGAACGGTAAGTTCGTGGAATTCCGCAGCTTTTACGCCAACCTTCTGCGCCTGGTCGAAGAGGTTAGAGTACTGGCCGCCCGGGATCTCGTGTTCGTAGACGTCGGTGGAAGTCGCTTTGATGCCTGGATCGAAGACCGTGTACTGCGCGCGTATCGTTTCCCAGAAGCGGCCGAGCTCGTCGAGGTCCGCGAGCTTGAGATCGGGACAGCGATCCGTCCCCTCAAGGCTGGCGACGATCGCGTTGATGCTCGGCTGCGAGGTCAGGCCCGCCATCGTGCTGATCGCGCCGTCGACGATATCGCAGCCGGCTTCCGCCGCCGCGAGGAGCATGGCCTCGGACGAACCCGCGCTGGCGTGCGTGTGGAGGTGGATCGGAATGCTCACCGTGTCCTTCAAGGCCTTCACCAGAGTCGCTGCCGCCCGCGGCCGCAGGAGACCGGCCATATCCTTGATGCAGAGGATGTCGGAGCCCATCGTTTCGAGCTGCTTCGCGATCTTGAGATAATACTGCAGCGTATATTTCTGATTGTTCGGATCCAGCAGGTTGCCGGTGTAACAGATGCTCGCCTCGGCGATAGCGCCGCGTTTCTTCACCTCATCGATCGCGACCGCCATCTGCTCGGGATTGTTCAGGCAGTCGAAGATCCGGAAGATATCGAGGCCCGCCTCGACCGTGAGGCGGATGAAGTCGCGGATCACCCACTCCGGATAGTTCGTGTAGCCGACCGCGTTGTCGCCCCGCAAAAGCATCTGGAGCAGGCTGTTCGGCACTTCTTCGCGGATGCGGGCGAGGCGCTCCCAGGGATCCTCCTTCAAAAAGCGCAGGCAGGTGTCGAAGGTCGCGCCGCCCCAGCACTCGAGCGAGAAGAAGCCCGGCGTGGCCGTATGATAGAACTGCGTCGCCTTATAGATATCGTGGTTCCGGAGGCGCGTGGCGAAGAGCGACTGGTGCGCGTCGCGCATGGTCGTGTCGGTGATCAGCAGGCGTTGCTGGTCGTGGATCCATTGCTTGAGGCCTTCGACGCCTTTTTTATCGAAGATCTCCTTGGCGGTCGGCGTTTCGCTGGTCAGCTTACGTCTCGGCAGCTCATAGAGGTCGAATTCCTTCGGCGGCGACTTCGTGTGGAGCTTATGCGGGTTGTTGATCGTCGCGTCGGCGATGAAACGCAGGATCTTGGTCGCGCGGTCCTTCGGCTGCGGGAAGACGAAGACCTCGGGATGGTTCTCGAGGAAGTTCGTGGTGATGGAGCCTTCCGCGAACTTGGGATGGGAGACGATGTTGAAGAGCAGCTCCATGTTGTGTTTGATGCCGCGCACGCGGAATTCCTTGAGCGCGCGCTGCATCTTGGTCGCTGCTCCGCGGAGGTCGACGCTGTGGGCGGTGACCTTGACCAGGAGGGAATCGTAGTAAGGCGTGACGATGCCGCCCGCGGTTCCCGTGCCTTCGTCGAGGCGTATGCCGAAGCCCTGCGCCGGGCGATAGGCGAGGATCACGCCGGTGTCGGGCGCGAAGTTCTTCTGCGGGTTTTCCGTCGTGATGCGGCATTGGATCGCCACACCCTTCGGCCGGACGTCGTCCTGGGAATGGATGCCGATAGCCGGGTGGCTGAAGCTGCGGCCCGCCGGGAGCATGATCGACATCTGCACGAGATCCGCGCCGGTGATCATCTCGGTCACCGTATGCTCGACCTGGATGCGAGGGTTCACCTCGAGGAAGTAGTGCTGCCCGTCGGCTCCCACCAGGAACTCCACGGTGCCGACGCCAACGTAATTCACTTCCTTCGCGATCTTCACCGCGTCGTCGAGCAGACGGCTTCTCGTCTCGGCGCTGATGCCGAGCGCCGGAGCGACTTCCACCAGCTTTTGATGGCGGCGCTGCACCGAGCAGTCCCGCTCGTAGAGATGAAGGATGTTGCCGCTGGTATCGCCCGCGACCTGCACTTCGATGTGCTTGGCGTTCAGGATGCTCTTCTCGAGATAGATCTCCGAACGGCCGAAGGAGCTCATGGCCTCGGAACGCGCGCGTTGGAAGGCTTCCACGAGCTCCGCTTCGGTGTGCACGATGCGTATCCCCTTGCCGCCGCCGCCCGAGAGGGCTTTGAGGGTCACGGGATAACCCAGCTTCTGGCTGACGACGCGCGCTTCGTCCAGGGTCTCGACCGGAGCTTCGGTGCCGGGGATGACCGAAACCTTCGCTTTGATCGCCACGCGTTTGGCGGCCAGCTTGTCGCCGAACATGTTGAGGATCTGGGGCGAGGGCCCGCAGAAGAGGATGCCGGCGTCCGAACAGGCCTGGGCGAATTCGGGGTTTTCCGAAAGAAATCCATAACCTGGATGGATCATGTCAATTCTTTTCTCAATCGCGAGATCGACGATGTCTCGCCAATTGAGATACGCTCCGAGAGGGTCGCCTTTTTTTCCGACTTTGTAGGCCTCGTCAGCCTTGAAGCGATGCATGGAGAAGCGGTCTTCATAACTGTAGATCGCCACG
>JASLCY010000186.1 GCA_030151925.1 Oligoflexus sp. | reverse complement strand
GGCGATGGTCGCGGTCACGCTTTATCCCCTGATCGTCAGGCTGGAGCGGAGGCATTTCCCGCGCTGGGCTTCCGTCGCGCTCGTCGCCTGCTCCATGATGCTCATCGTCGGCCTGATCGTCTTCATGATCCTGCCGCCTCTGGTCGACCAGAGCGCGCAGATGATACAAAAATTCCCTACATGGAAGAAGTCGCTGCTCGACGCCCTGCCCGCATCCGGCCCTATTTCCATGATGCTGCAGAACGCGTCGCAGGACCTGGAGAAGGTCGATGCCACCAAGCTCGCCACGCCGCTGATGGCGGCCGGCCAGGTTGCGATCGGCGGTCTAACCGAGATCTTCCTTATCTTTATTTTCACGATTTACCTGCTGACGGACGGCCCCCGCGCGTGGCGCTGGTTCCTCGATTTCTTCTCGCCCGTCACGCGCCTCAAGCTCGAAGACACCGGCAAGGAAGCCGCGAAGGTGATCTCAGCCTATGTCGCCGGCCAGGGGATCACGTCGGTGATCTGCGCCGTCTACACCTTTGCGGTCCTTTCGTTATTGCACGTACCCGCCGCCCTTACGCTGGCGACGATCGCGGGCCTCTTCGATGTGCTGCCGGTCCTCGGCTTCTTCCTCGCCGCCGCTCCGGCCGTACTGCTCGCCCTTACGATCTCGCCGCTGACGGCTCTCGCGGTGGTGGCCCTTTATATCTTCTACCACGGGCTCGAGAACTACCTGCTCGTGCCCAAGATCTACGGGAATCGTTTGCGCCTCACCGACCTCGTCGTCCTCGTCTCCCTGCTCGCGGCCGGCACGGTGGGCGGCATCGTGGGAGCGATCGTGATCCTGCCGCTCGTCGCCTCCTATCCCATCGTGGAGCGGATCTGGCTCGTCGATTACCTCGGCAAGGACGTGGTTCGAAAGCACGCCGAACTTGATTCTTGAGGATAGAGCTGTTATGACAGAGGTCCTATTTTGGAGACCTCACCCGTGGTTCATGATCTCTCGGAAAAAAAGTCGAAAGCCGTCCTCGTCGCCATCCAACTCCCCGGCGTCAGCGATGCTGAACATAAAGGCTCAATGGACGAGCTCGCCCGCCTGACCGCGACCCTCGGTTTCGAGGTGGTCGGGCGCGTCTCGCAAAAACGCTCGAGCGCCAGCAACGCGGCGATACTCGGCGCGGGCAAACTCAAGGAGCTCGCCTCCTACACCGGCGGTCGCGGCACGATCTCCCGTTTCAAGAAACCCGGGCAGAAATCGAACGAAGACGAAGCGGAGGATGAAGAATTCGAGATCGAGGAGGACGAGGCCGAGGACGAAGCGAATGCCGCACCGAAACCTCAGGCAAGCCTCGTGATCTTCGACCATGAGATGACGCCGACCCAGCTCAAGAACTTGGAAGACGCGACGGGCGTCGAGGTTCTCGATCGCACCGGCGTGATACTCGAGATCTTCAGCCGTCATGCGAAGAGCCGCGAGGCGCGCCTGCAGGTCGAGATCGCGAAGCTCTCCTACCTCGCACCGCGCCTCAGGCTCTCGAACGTCGGCGGCGACAGGCAGGGCGGCGGGATAGGCGCGAAAGGCGCCGGCGAGAGCGCGCACGAGCTCGACAAACGCCGCATCCGCGATCGCATCGCCGAACTCAGGGAACAGCTCAAGGCTATCCACAACGAACAGAGCAACAGGCGCCTGAGCCGCCGCGAGGCGCCTTGCGTCGCCCTGGTCGGTTACACGAACGCCGGCAAATCCTCCCTTATGCGCGCCCTCACCGGCAGCGAGGTGCTGGTCGCCGACAAGCTGTTCGCGACCCTCGACACCACGGTGCGCGCGCTGTATCCCGAAGCCTGGCCGAAGGTCCTGGTATCGGACACGGTCGGCTTTATAAAAAAGCTCCCGCACGATCTCGTGGCCTCCTTCCGCTCCACGCTCGACGAAGCGCTCAACGCTTCGCTGCTGCTCTTCACGGTCGACGCCTCGGATCCCAACTTCCGCTCCCAGCTCGAAGTCACCCGCACGGTCCTCAGGGAGATCGGCGCGGACGACCAGGACCAGTTCATCATCCTCAACAAGATCGACAAACTCACCGAGCTCCAGCTGCGTTCGCTGAAGAACGAGTTCCCGGACGCGCTCTATATCTCGACGCGCGATCCCGCGGACGTGAGCCGCGTGCGCAGCGAGATCCTCGCTTATTTCGAACGTGATATGGTGAAGGAGAGTTTTCTCGTCCCCTATGCGAAGGGCCATCTCACCGGCACCATTCGCGAGAAATCGCGGGTCGTGAAAGAGGATTTCGAGGACGAAGGCACGCGTTTCGAGCTTCTCGCGCCCGCTGAATTCCTCGCCTGGCTGCGGAAGCAGCTCTGAGCCTCCCGGTTTCCGGCCATAAAAAAACCCGCTGTCCGTGACGGAGAGCGGGTTCGATCGAACGAAAGTATGAAGGCTTATTTTGCAGGAGTCGCAGCGCCTTCGGCCGGTTGCGTCGTCGGATCGGTCGTGAGCGCGAAATCGACGATTTCGTTCTTACGGATCACGTCGATGATCTTGATCACCAGCGCGTAGGGAGTCTGCGAGTCGGCTGCGATCGTAGCCGCCAAAGCCGTACCAGGGCGTTTCGCTTTCTCTTCAGCGATCTTGCCGGCGACCTGGTCCAGGGTAATCACCGTTCCGTCGAGGTAGAGCTTGCCTTCTTTGTCGAGGGCGAAGTTCATCGGCTTATCATTCGGATTCACCGGCTGCGACGACTCGGCTTCTGGCAACTTGAGGTCCAACGCTTTATTCGCGATGAAAGTCGCGGTCACCATGAAGATAATCAAAAGTACGAGCATGATGTCGACGAGAGGGGTAACGTTAATACCCGAGATGCCTTCGTCGTCATTATCAGAAATACCGCCAGCCATCGCTAGCCTCCTCTCGAAACGGTCTGAGTCTCATTAAGATTGTGAAGAACGGAAGTCTTCGCCGACTCCAGCCGCCATCGTGTTGACCATCGCCGCAGCGTCAGTGGTCAGGACTTTGATTTGGCGTTGGAAGTAGTTGAACGCGATAACGGCCGGGATCGCCACGAGGAGACCGACAGCGGTCGCGACGAGAGCTTCCGAGATGCCGGCCATAACCACGGTCGCGCCGCCTGCTGGGTTCGAACCGAGATCGTGGAAGGCCTTGATGATACCGAGAACGGTACCGAAGAGGCCGATGAAGGGCGCGTTGTTACCGAGGGTCGAGAGAACGACGAGACCGCGGTCCAGATACTTGCGTTTACGAAGGAGGAAAGCGTTCATCGCTTCCTGCATCGAGGTCAGACCGTTGTCACGGTGCTCGATGCCTTCGAGGGTGATGCTGGCTTCGAGGCTCTGGGGGTGTTTATTGCAGATCTCGGCGACGGTTTTGAAGTCGCGAGCCTTGAGCGAGCGGTAGATTTGCTCGATGGTTTCTTTATCGAGGCCTTTTTGGCGAGTGAAATACCAAAGACGTTCGATACCGATAGCAACCGACACGACGCTGAGGATGATCAGGAGCCAGAGGATCCACTCTGTTCCGAGCAAAGTCATGTTCAAAAGTTCGTTTACAATGCTGAAGCCGCCGTGTCCTTGAGTACCCATGGAACCTTGTTCCTTCCGTCCTGCTTAAGTTAACTGAGAATGAGTTAACGCACATTTATTAGCAACGAGGCGAGCAAGCCCGCCTCATACACACCGTAGTTAGATCAACCGCCGCCAGCGCCGAATTTGAAGTCGACATGCACGGGGTGATCGACGATCTTCTTCGGTTTACCGCCGATGATTTGAGGCTTGTATTTCCACTTCCGCAC
>JASLCY010000018.1 GCA_030151925.1 Oligoflexus sp. | reverse complement strand
CAATGCTTCGCCCTTTGGATAAGCCTTTGGAGCCTGAGTTCGTCCTTGTAGTTCCCGCCGACGCGGCATTGCGTGGTATGGCCCTGATCGATGCCGAGCTTAGCGCAGACGACGGCCTGCCATGCGCACAGGAGCCCGCCTACGATCGAGCCGCGCGATTCATCCGCGACCGCGATCAGGCCGCCGGCGATGATCCAGCTATGCGCGATCGATTTCTGCACGACCAGGTTCTGCTTCACCTGGATATGGCTGTTCTCTATGAAGCCTATATTCGCGTTCCCCTGGACCGAGACGGAACCGGGTTTCCCGGTAATCACTCCGCCTTTCACTTCGAGGTCGCCCGCGCATCTCACGGTCGCGCTGCTTATGCTGCCGAGCACGACGAGAGGGCCGTTCACTTCCACGGAAGCGCCGGCTTCGATATCCCCTTCGACGATGACCGAACCCTCGAACTTGAGATCGCCGCTCGCCATGTTGATCGAGCCCTTGTGGACATAAGACGTCTGGCAGCTCAAGACGTTGTCGCCCCAGACGATGAGGCCGTCGCGCAGCGCGTAGAATTGATAATCCTCGAGCAGGCCCACGCCTTCACCGGCATGGAAGGCCGCGGCCACGGCCGAAGCGCGCGCGAAGAAAGGATTGCCTTCGACGGTCATGCCGGGCTCGCCATCGGTATAACGCACTTCGGCGATCAGGTCATGCTCGTGCGCGATCTTATGATTCTGCCGAGCCCTCATATCGATCGTCGCCGTCTTGCCGAGTTTTTCTTCGTCGCTCATGAAGTGGAGCTCGACCTTCTCGCCCGGTTGCGCCGCCCGCCCCTTGGCGACTATCGATCGCATCACGGACTGGCCGTTCCTCAGCCTGTCGACCAGCGGCGTGAGGTATTCCTCGAAGCCGAACGTGACGCCCATCTTGATGAGTTCGGCCTGGAACCATTCGTTGTCCGCGGTGTCCTTGTGTTTCGCCAGGCTCTCTTCGACCGCCACGATGCTGGCCCGCATCCCCATCTCGCTCACTTCCACGTGGAAATGATCGCCGCGCAGGATCTTGCTGCCGGCCCGGAGCTTTTTGGTCATGAGATGCGAAAGGGTGTCCTCGTTATCCATATTCCGCGAGGCGCGGCCCTTGCCCTCGGCGAAGCTTTCATCGTAGGCGATGAGCAGGTCGTAAGGCATCTGGAAGCCGAAGGCCTGCATCTTCGACGACAAGGAGACGATCTTCTCGGCGCTGTGCACGGAGAGGAAGTTCATCTTCACGCGCTTCGTATTCAACGCGTTCAGCACGTCGCGGGCCGACTTGAGGAGATGGGCGCAGCTCTCGCGGTTGTTCAGCCATTCGCCGTTGAACACGTGCAGGGTCGCGTAGCGGAGCTTGGGATGCATGCGGACCATAAAGCCCTGCCGCGGGCAATCCTCGAGCTTCGGCCGGGCGAGGAGGTGGATCTTGTTCAGCGTGTGGCCCTTTTTCAGCATCTGGTGCAGGAAGCGCATCTGCGCCCTGTCCACCGGCAGGCTCACGCCCTGCTGCTCGAGCTTCAGCATGACGTTGAAGAGGAAGGAGTTGAAAGGGATCGTCGCCATCTTCTTGGGAGCGATCTGGCAGCTCAGAGTCACGTGATCGGGGCCTTGGCTCGCGTCGATCTTGATCTCGCTGTAGACGCGGCTGCCCTGGGCGATCGTGAAGCGGATCTCGCGCTTGGGATCGATCTCGCCTTCGAGGTCGCGGATATAAGCCCAGAAATCCTCGAACCGCTTGCCGAAGATCATATAGGTCTCGATGAAGCCTTCCGCCCGCTCGGCCTTGAGGCGGTCTTCCACGCGCGTGATGAGGTGTTTGGGCGGCTTGCGGTTCTTGAAGCACTCTTCCGCGAGAAATTCGAGCCGCGCCCTCTTCAGCCGAGAGTTGTAGGTGAGCTGGATATTGTAGGGGCTCTCGAACATGACCCCTCCTCGCTGCGTGGCCCATCATATAGAGATATAAAGTCCCTCAATAGGAGATCGACGCTTTAGGAAAAAATCTTAACTAAAGTGCATCGCAGTCTGATCGGCAAAAAGAACCTGCTGATAAATCGGCCAGTTAGCCCGTAAAATCTCCTGCCTTGCACTGTCCGCATGCCTGTGTGATAACCAAAATGCTGCAACGGAACCATGGACGTAAACGAATTGGTGGGACTGTGGACGCTCGAGACAAGACCAGGCTGCATCAACTCCTTCTCGATGCTCTGAAGGCGGAGCTGGAAGCGACCTTAAAGGCCGCGGAAGTCGCGCGCGAGGGAGCGACCCACGAGGATGCCGTGGCCAAGAGCAAATACGATACCCACGGGCTGGAACTCTCGTATCTGGCCGGTTCGCAATTCGAACGGGCCAGGCAGATGGAAGCGAAAATCACCTTGCTGGAATCGAACCCCTTCCGTATGTTCGGCGAAGACGATGAGATCGACGTCGGTGCGCTCGTCACCTTGCGGGCCAGCGGGAAAACGCAGTCCCAAAGCTATTTGATCTCGAACATCGGCGCCGGCCTCGACCTCGACTTCGACGGACGGCCGATCCTGGTGATCTCACCGGAATCCCCGCTCGGGTCCAGGCTCGTCACTCGATACGCGGGCGAGCTTATCGAAAACAAGAACCTTCCGACCTACGAGATCCTGGGCATCTCCTGAATATTAAATATATTAATTAACTATAATCAAAAAAAATGCCCTGCCGGGCAGAATAATGCGGAACTATTTTTTGCATTCATTATGAATATTTGCAAAGTATCTTCCGAATTATTTATCCCTTTCCGCAAAAAACCTCAATCTCTACCGTCTGTTTGCCGATTAGAAAAGGAGTCGGCTCGTCTCCTTCTTATTTGGGAGTCCGTCATGGTACGGAACGCTTCAAGGACTTTCCTGTTCGCTGCGGTCTCGGTCGCGCTCACGCTCAGCGCGTGTTCAAGACCGGTGGCGATGCCTCATTTCGGTTCTCCCGGAGGCGCAAGCGGCGGCAAGACGAACGGCAACGCCAACGACGGCGACCAAGGAGCGGATACGGCCTACGGTTCGGCTCGCCTGTGGCGATTGACGGTTCCGCAGCTCGGCAACACGCTCTCGGCCTCGCTCGGCAAGAGCATCGACATCACGGATAAGTTCGATCCAGGCGCCCGTCCGGAGGAAGGCTTCGGCATCGACGCGCTCAGCATGGGCATCGACAGCATCTATGCGAGCAACCTCGAAACCGTCTTGAATCCCATACTCTCGCAAAACATATCGTCCCTCACCGCGAGCGACGCTTGCCTGACGAAAACCGACATCTCAGCAGACTGCCTCAACGGCTTTCTGCAGAAATTCGCGGCGACGACTTTCCGTCGTCCCATGACGAACGAGGAAATCGCCCGCTACACGACCCTTTTTAATGCGGTCAAAGCCGATTCCAAGGCTCAAGACGCCCTGGCGGCGGTAGCGGAAGCGATGCTCCGTTCGCCTTATACCCAATTCCGCTTCGAACTCGGCGCCGCGGATAGCACCGACGGCGTCGTCGCCCTCTCGCCCTATGAGATCGCGACCGAACTTTCCTTCGCCATCACCGCCGGCCCTCCCGACAAGGAATTGCTCGCCTCGGCCGCCAGCGGCAACCTCATGAAAAAAGAGGAGCTGGAAGCCCAGATCCGCCGCCTTATGGCCAGCGACGCCTTTATCGATGGCTTCAGCGATTTCGCTTTCCGCCTGTCCGGCATCCAATGGATAGGCAATGCGGTGAAGGACGGGGGCACCTATCCTGAATACACCAAAGAAGCGATGACGGCGATGCAGCAGGAAGCGCGCGAATACATCAAGGATCTCTTCAAGAACAAGAAGGGCAGCTTCAAATCCTTCATGACGAGCGTGGATACGACCATCACCCCTCCGCTCGCCCCGATCTATAAAGTGGATGCTTTCCAGGGTTCGCAGAAGCATTCGTCGGCCGCGACCGAGAGAGCGGGGTTCTTCACCCTGCCCGCGGTCCTCGCGGCGAACTCACCGTCGATCCAGACCGGTCCCGTGCAGCGCGGCGTCTTCCTCCTCAAGAAATTGATGTGCACGACGCCTCCGCCCCCGCCGGCGAACATCAAAACGGACTTGGCGGATATCGATCCGACGAAGACCCTGAGAGAGCGTTTCGCCTCGCACTCGACGAATCCGCAGTGCTCCTCGTGCCACCTGATGATCGATCCCTTCGGCTTCTCCCTCGAGAACTACGACGCGATCGGTCGCTATCGCGATACGGATGCGGGGAAACCCGTCGACGCTTCCGGCAAGACGACCCTCACGAAGAACTCGAACACGACCTTTAAGAACGGCGTGGAGCTGCTGAATTTCCTGTCCGAGAGCAAAGACGTCCATGACTGCTTCGTGCGCCAGGCGTTCCGCTATACCTTCGGCCGCGGGGAAACCACTGAGGAAGAACCTCTTATCCAGCAGGCTTATCAGAAGTTCGTGGCTTCGGACTACGATATCAACGAAGCCTTCCTTTCCCTCTATACCTCGGATGCGTTCCGCTTCAGAAAGGCGAAATGATTATGAGTGACTATAATCGTCGAGATCTCTTCAAAGCGGTAGGGGCGAGCGCACTCCTCCTTCATCCCATCATGAGCGAGCGTTATGCGAGGGCGGATACGCCCGCGAAGAAGCGCTTCGTCGTGAGCCTTACCTCCAGCGGCGTTATGCAAGACCAGTTCTGGCCCAAGGACGATCCGAA
>JASLCY010000520.1 GCA_030151925.1 Oligoflexus sp. | reverse complement strand
AGCGAGCTTCTGTCTTCGCCCAACACTACAGAAGCGCTCGTACCAAGGCTATAGCCAAATCCATACCCCCAAGGGATGTGAAACGCATACTCCACAGTGATTTCAGAGGCATCAGTAGTCTCTTCAATATTTTTCACATGGTCAGTTGAGCCCTTCCAATGCGTATGTGTGCGTCCAATCAGAAGCGCGAAGTTATGATCCCGTCGAAAATCCTTAACAGCGCGCTGCCAATCGTCGCCGACGCTCGCTTCATCCCAAACGAGCGGTTTGTCTTCTGCGGCCCATGCATGGGTTGCGAACGAGAGAAAGATAAGGGCTGTGAGAGATCGCATACGCACAGTAGACTCCCTGCGAGGCATGGATTCATGCTAGGGTTTTGGCCGAAGAATCGTTAGTATCGAGCCCCTCAAAGGCAACAAAGAAAGGCACCATTAATGCTGACCTGGTCGAGCCAACTTCATGCACAAACGTTATCAACTCCCCCAGTTGACGGCAACAATTGGCTGGTTTATCTCGTCCCGCTTATTCTTTTGGCGCTGCTCTTTCTTTATATGTTCAAAAGGACTCGCTGGAAGACGCCAAAGACTTTGCCGCCTGAGCACGCCGAGCATGCCAAACGAGAAGTGCCAGCTCCTTCCGTCGCAGTTGCTATAGAAGAGAAACAACACGAAGCCGCCGTAGCGAACGAGATCAACGAGATCCTGAGCGATAACCAGACGTCCTGGCTTGCGCGCCTGCGCGATGGCCTGAGTAAGACGCGTAACCAGATCGCCGGCAGCATGAGCCAGATCTTTGGCACCAAAAAGGTCTTTGGCGAAGAGCTGCTCGAAGAGCTGCACGAGAGTCTCTATCGCAGCGATATGGGCGTCGAGACCGCGGATCGCATGGTCGCGGCCTTACGCAAGAAATTTGCGGGGCAGCCGGCGATGCCGTCCTGGGATGAAGTCGCCCAGGCGATGAAGGACGAGGTCGCAGCGATTTTCTCGGCCGATACCGTGCCGCCGCTGAATGTCCCGGCGTCGGGGCCCATGGTGATCTTGGTCGTGGGCGTGAACGGCGTCGGCAAGACGACCAGCATCGGTAAACTCGCGGCCCGTTTCGTGGCCGAGGGCAAATCGGTCCTGCTGTGCGCGGGCGATACCTTCCGCGCGGCGGCGATCGAGCAGCTGTCCGTCTGGGGCGAGCGTTTGAACGTACCGGTGATCAAACATCAGCAGGGCGCCGATCCCGCTTCGGTCGCGTTCGATGGCGTGAAGGCCGCGAAGGCCCGTGGCGTCGACGTGCTGCTGATCGATACCGCGGGACGCCTGCACAGCAAGCAGGAGTTGATGGAAGAGCTGGCTAAGGTGAAGCGCGTGATCCAAAAGGAGCTTCCCGAGGCTCCGCACGAAACCTGGCTGGTCATCGACTCAACGAACGGCCAGAACGCGATTCAGCAGGTGAAGGCGTTCCAGGAACTGGTGACCCTGTCCGGCTTGATCGTCACCAAGCTTGACGGGACGGCTAAGGGCGGCGTGATCGTCGGTATCCATTCGAAGTTCAAGATCCCCATTCGCTATATCGGCGTCGGAGAGAAGGCCGCGGACCTCAAGGCCTTCGTGCCTCGCGAATACGCGGAATCGATGTTCGCGTGAAAAAGTTCGAACTCATCCGCCTCCAGTCCGGAATCCACACCATCAAAGTCAATGAATACCAGGAGACCTTTCATCCTGGTATCGGTCCGATGGCGGAAGCCGAGATCATCTATGTGCGGGAGCAGAAGCTTCGGGAACGGGCTCCGGCCCATAATCCCTTCGTGATCTGGGATGTCGGCCTCGGCGCCGCTGCCAATGCCATCGCCGCAATAGAGGCCTTGAAGGACCTGCCCGTTGCAGTTCAGCTGCAGAGCTTCGATAAAACCCTGGAGCCGCTCGCCTTCGCTCTGGAGCATGCCGAGGAGCTCGGCTATGTGGCGTCTTATCGTAAACCTTTGCAGGAATTGATAGAGCGCGGCTCCACGCGGATAGGACCGGTGGAATGGCGTTTTCACGCTGGGGATTTCCGCGAGGCGATGCAGGATCGGTCGATACCCGCGCCCGATTCGGTGCTGTATGACCCCTTCTCCTCGGCTACGAACCAGGAGCTGTGGACCCTCGAGCATTTCCAGGCCTTGCGCGCGAGGCTCGGGGACGAGAAGGGTTATCTGCTCACGAACTATACGAGCTCCAGCGCTATGCGCGTCACTCTCCTCATGGCTGGCTACTATGTGGGCGTCGGCGCAGGGGTGGGTAAAAAGAAAGAGACGACGGTCGCCTCGAATCGCCTGGAGTGGATCGATCGACCTTTGACCCGTGAATGGCTCGAAAAACGCAAGGCCTCGCAAAGCTCGGCGCCGCTTCGCAGGGACGATGCGACGCCCAAAACTATCGTTGACGAGGATTTCCGGCTGCTTAGCCGGCACCCGCAATTCGTCTGAATCGAGCCGTTTTTCTCGTGTGCACGGCAGCGTTATGAAAATTTTAATTTTTAATTATATCATTTTCTTATGTGGTCTTTTTTTGAAATCGCCCACCGCTCATGCCTCCCGTTCAGCGTAAGCAACTAGCCAACGGCCCTAATCTTGCCGGAAAATAGCCTTAAATCCGAGCTCCTACCTACCGATATCATCTATTGGAGCAGTCGCGGAAGGGGGCGCCATGAACATCAGGGAAAACGGTTCGATCGGATTAGCGATCCTCTTGGGCCTGGCAGCTATCTTCGGCGCCTTCATGTATACGCGAAACTCCGCGACTCAGACGAACAATACGGTGCAGGAAATCGAAGGCGCCATGAACGGCGAGACGGCCCGGACGAACAACATCTCCGACCTTGCCATCGCCAGGAGCCTGTTGAATTCAGGGAAAGTCGGTGGGAGCTATGAGCCGGCGATTTATCCCGCCAATTACTTCGCTGACAGTTGGAGCCTGAAAACCAATGATGCGAAGGCCGGGGCCGGCGTCTCCGCAAGCAGCAGCCATTTCACCCTGAAGTCCTTTTCCAACGTGATCGATAAGGACTCGAAGAATAACGCGCAATCCTTGTTCTCTGCCGATTCGAATAAAACCCAGCTCTCTTTGATGAACACCAGCAAGAAACTCAACATCATCCGCTTGAATCGCGATCCTTTCCATTATTACTATGTCCGCTCAGTGGACGTCGTCGCTAAGAACAAGATGCTGATCGCGAAAAACGGCTCGAAAACGACCGAATTCG
>JASLCY010000502.1 GCA_030151925.1 Oligoflexus sp. | reverse complement strand
GAGCGTGAAGACGGTCCCGACCTGAAGGCTCACCGCGGCGCCGATAAAGAAGCCGCAGAGCAGGATGATGAAGAGGGATTCGTTGCCGATGAAATACATCTGCTGCAGAATCAGACGCGCGCGAAAAGGCGGATGCGCGGCCTCGCGCAGCGTATAACCGCAGAACTGGATAAAGCGGCCTAGGCCTTCGACGACCGAGATGATGGAGCGGCCGACGAAGGAAACGCCACGAACGGCTGTATTAGTCTCTTCCATAATTCCTTTCGGGTCTCATCCTGCCGTGACGGTATCGAGGCTACGGGCTTGGCAGAGAGCGTCGGCGAATCCCCATAACGTTTGCTCCGAATGTATCATTTGTCCCTGCTCTTCGAGAAGCAGAAGATGGACGTCTTTCCCTGCGGTCTCCTGGGCCTTTTCCAGGAGTTGATCAGCCAAGGATGCAGCGTATCGCTGACGGCTTTTCAGAATGTCAAAGCCGGGTTTGAACTCGGTCCGGCTCTGGATCTCCGGCGCGTCCAAGGCGCTGATGGACGATTGCAGGGCGAAGGGGATGTTGCGGTTCATGATGAGGGCGAGGAGCGGGTAATGGTTCGCCTTCAGCTCCGCGAGCAGATGCTTCGCCGACCGCACCGCGTTGTTGTAAGGCGCCGACACCAGCACGAAGCCGGTGGACTCGGCCTTGAGCGCCTGCGAGACCTCGCGCCCGACGCGGTTGAAGCCGATGATCACCTCCTCCATCAGCACGAGGAATTCGGCGAGCAGCTTCAGCATCTTCACGCCGGTGACCGACGAGATGCCGCCCATGATCTTGCCGCCGGCCTTGAAGATCGCTCCGGCGCCCAGCTTCTGGGCGAGATGGAAGGGTTTGATCATCCAGCTCATCACGCCGTTCTCGATGAAGCCGGCGAGGATGTTCGGCCGGGCGAGGAAATCGAGCGCGTGGGAATCGGGCGGAGTATCGACGACGATGAGGTCGTAGCTGCCGCTGCGCAGCATGGTCTCGAGTTTCGCGAGGGCCATGTATTCGAGCGGCCCGCCGAGGTTCGACGAGACCTCCTTATAGATCGAGTTGTCGAAGATCCGCTCGGCGACCTTGGGATTCGGCGCGAACCTGCGCACCATATCGTCGAAGACCGCTTTCTGGTCGAGCATGGCCGCATCGAGCGTGCCTTTGATGCCGTCGTGCAGCTGCACCCGGCGGAGCTCGCTGCCGAGTTTGATGCCGAGCGCATCCGCCAGGCGTTTCGCGGGATCGATGCTGAGCAGGCCGACCCGCTTGCCGAGCCGCGCGCCGAGGAAGGCCATCGCGATGGAACTGGTGGTCTTGCCGACGCCGCCGGAGCCGACGGTGACGATGACTTTGCTTCTGGCCAGCATGGTTTCGATCGGGGAAAGTGTGGTCTCGCTCATACTCGTTTCGCCTCCTCCACCCAGGCCTGCAGTTGTTTGACGTCGACGGGCTCGGCGAAGGCCCCGCGCTCCTCCAGCGTCCAGATCGGCAGCTGCGGATCGATCGCCCGCACGCCTTCCTGCAGTTTGACGAGATTCGCTTCCTGCGTCCGCCTCTGCCGCACCCAGTAATCGAGCGCGGGCCGCGCGGCCTCGGGAACCCCGGCTTGCGAGTCAGGTCCCTCGGTCCCGCTCACGCCGGGCGGCAGCGCCGGCCACGTCCGGTTCGCGATCAGGGCCGTGAGTTTCGCGGGGCTGTCCTTGCCGAGCTTCTTGGTGAAGTCGATGGCCTCGGAGATCACGAGCTCCTCGAGCACGGTGACGAGCGCGATGCCGACCTTGGCCGGATCCGCGAGGAAATCGCGCACCCGCATCGTCTCGTCGATGATGGGACCGCTCATTCCGGAATTCAGCACGGCGTCGGGAGTCTTCATCAGGCTGTGGAAATGCCCCGAGGCGAAGGCGTCGAAGATCACGATGTCGAAGTTGTTCTCTTTGTCGAGCTCGATGAAATAAAACAGGCGGCCGAGCAGGGTGAGCTCGGCGATGCCCGGGATCATCTGGATGAAGGAGCGCACGATCGGTTTGGTGAAGACCATCTCGAAGAGCTTCGCGAACCCGAGATGCTTGATCACGAAGTCCTTGAAGTTTTCCTGCGAGTTGAGGTTGATCACGCTCACGCCGGGCGTGAGTTCCTTGAGGTTGTGCCCGATCGGGGGGCTGCCGAAGAGCGGGGCGATTTGGTCGTTGGCGGAGGACTCCACGAGGCAGACCTTCTTCCCGAGCTTGTGCGCTTCGAGGGCGAGCGCCGAGCTCACGAGGGTCTTGCCTATCCCGCCCTTGCCGGTGACCATGACGATCTTCTTCGCCAGCAGTTCGGAAAACGCGGAGGAAACGGCTTCTTCTTGCATTGCTCTCTTCCCAGATCCGTGAAAAGGCGTAGGCCCGGCCGCGCGGGGCCAGGCGTGGCCTTATCATACGTGGGCGGCTGGGCAAAGCCTAGTGGATTTCTGGAGTTCAACCGACGCGTTGGGTCGAGAGAGCAGTGGCATTCCAGGAGGCTGCGACAAAATATCGTGGAACTTGCCCATCGATCAGGTTCTGCCGCAAATAATCGTAGAAACGCCAGCGCTTCTGCTCCCAGCTTAACGACTCGAAGTTCAATTCTTTGAGAGCCGCGGCATCGAGCCGGTCGAGCTTGCTGGAATCGTGCGGAAGGATGAAGACGCCCTTCTGCGCGCCCGACGTCTGCACCTTCCAGTAGCGCAGCGAACGATCGTTGCTCATCGTGAGCACGACGCGATTGAGAGGAGTCACCTGGTTCTCGCAGCCGAGGACGAGCGGACGGGCCGAACCGAAGTGCCCCGAGGCGACCTCGCCGGACGTCCGATGCATGACGGAGAAACTCACCGCGATGGCCTCGAGGTGGTCGGCGCCGGGATAGCTGCGGATGTACTTCTCGAGGAATTCCTGAACCTCGTCGCCGGTGAGGAGGTCGCGGCCGCTGCCCGCGAAGAGCGTGCGGAGCGTGAGGACCTCGTACCAGAGGTTGGAGGCGAGGCCGAGGCGCGTCTCCTGCGGACCGTTGAGGCGGCAGTAGACCATGAGGTAACTGTCGTCGTTGAGGTTCAGCCCGAGGTACCAGACGCTCTCGCGGTCGTTCCTGAGGTTGCCCTCGGTCCAGACGTGGAGCCACGAGCAGGGCTCGAACTGGTATTCGCCCTGCGAGTAATTCAGCAGCGGGAGCAGCTCGGGCTTCGATTCGTTGGGCACGTATGCCCTGAGCCACGCGCCGATCTCCGCGCCGAGGCAGTCGAGGGCCTGGCGGAGGGCCGTGGAGTCCTCCTCCTGCAGCCGCGCGGCCTCGAGGAAGAGGAGCGCGAGGTTCTGCGAGCCGTAGCGGACCGGCACGAGCGCGTTCATGGTGCGATCGGCTTCGTTGGCCTCGCTCAGGCTGGATTCCTCCGCATAACGCCTGAGGTCGCCGATGCCCTCGGATCGGGGGATCAGGGCCGTGTGCTCGATCGAGGTGTTGTATTCCGAATGCCTCGTCGAGACGAGGGTCGATTCGGAATCCGCCGAGAACCCCTTGGCCGGGGCAAGGCCCTTCTGCCGCCAGGGCGCGTCGTCCACCGGGATCGTGAGCGACGAACGCAGCGTGAAATACGGGAAGATGTAGGCGATCACCTCTTGCGCGTGGTTCATCGGCGGCCGGTTCTGGTTCTCGTACGCGCGGATCTCGGCCGCGGTCACGAGGTAGACCTGCTCGAGCTGCAGCCGCTGGCGGATGAGGTCGAACACGGCCTTCTTCGCCTCCTCGAGCGAGAGCGATTCGGGCGCGAGGCGCGGCATGATATGGAGGTGCTTCGCGATCAACGGGTCGACGGCCGAGAGCGGCTCGCCCGGGATCGGCACCACGAGTTCGGTGGTCTTCTGGTAAGGCAGGCCGAGATCCTTGCGGATCTTCCTCAGCATCGAGCTGATCAGGCCGAGGTTCAGGCGGCGCGCGGTTTCTTCGGCCATACCGAAATAATCGGCGCGCAGCACCGCACGGGTCGTCGAGAGGTGGCGGGCGAACCAGAGCCTCGTCAGCATCTCGATGAGGGGCTGCTGCGTGATCTTCGTGCGTTTCAGGGCGATGTCGTAGAAGAGGCGGACCTTCTTCTGCTCGAGCCTGTCCATGAGCCGCGCCTTGAGCAGCATAGGCACCGCGCGGAGCCTGTGGCGGCGGTGCGAGGCGATGCCGAGCACCTTGTTGAAGGCCGGGATCAGCTCGTCGCGCTTCCACAGGTCGTCCCCGTACTCCATGCTGAAGACGTCGGGGAAGAAGCCGAGGAAGAGGAGGATGAAGTCCACTTCGTAGGGGAAGAGCAGCGGCGACACCAGGTTGTCCTCGAAGTTCGCCAGGACGTTGTAATAAGCGCTGCGCGCGTTCTCGCGCTCGCCGGCGGCGAGCGAGACGATCGCTTCGATGATGCGGTAGAAGATGTCGCCGCGGCGGCTCTCGCGCTTGGTGTTGCGCTTCTGCACGAAGTTCCCGTAGTTCACGATCAGCTCGCGGGAATCGGTGATCAGCAGCCAGAACAGGTAAGCGCTCACCGCCTTCGCCGTCATCCAGTGGCGGACCGTGAGCATGTTGGGCAAGGTCTTGAAGAGTTTCGTCAGGTCCTCGCCCTGGCCGCTGAAGAGGAAGAGCACCATGCGGAAGATGCGCTCCTGCATCAGCTGGTACTGGAACTCCTGGTTGTCGAGGCTGGTCTGGATCAACTGCAGGCTGTAGCGCGAGTCCTCGAGCTTGCCCTGGTATTGGTCCACGAACAGCGTCTGCTGGAAGGTCGCGTAGCCGAGGAGCGGTTGGTCGCTCTTCTGCCGCGTGACTTCGAACACCATCTCGAGGAATTGGTACGCGCGCTTCTGGAAGCCGAGGTAGCTCAGCACGATCGCGTGGTCGCAGATCATGCGGAGGACGAGGCCTTCCGGGAGGCTCTGCGTATAGGCCCGCTGCAGCAATTCGGAATGGTAGGCCATCGCCAGCCGCTTGTCGTAGGTGAGGCTCGCGTTCTGCCCGGTGATGTAGAGCTGCAGCGGATGGAAGCTCGCTTTGCCCGGCACGGCCTTGTCGAGGGCGATCGCCGGCATCGAATGCTTGATCGGCAGCACCGCGCTCCGGAGCAGCTGCCAGGCCAGGCGCAGGGCGAAGGGGAAATCGAGCCGGATCGCCGGGAACCGCAGCTTCCTGAAGGTGGTCGCCATCTCCTTGAGGGTGCCCGCGACGTTGCCGCTCAGGATGCTGAGGTAACCGAGCTTATACGAGATGAAAGCATACTCGTTGGCGCTGATCGGGAGCCCCCTGAGCTCGTAGTAGATGCGCGCGGACTCGTTGTATTCGCGGCGCGCGAAATGGATGTCGGCCAGGGCCCTGAGGAGCTGCTTATGGTTCGCGACCACCGCCGCGGACTTCGCCTTGATGTCCTTGAGGGTGAGGCGCGCGTTCTCGAGGTAGCGCTGCGCCGTCAGGTGCGAATTGATCTCGAGCGCCTTGAGGCCGGCCTTGACGTTGTAGTCGAGCGCCTTGGTCACGAGGTCGGGATCGATCGCCTTCGAACCGCGGTAGGCATAGAAGAAATGATGCGCGAGGCTGAAGGTGAGCAGCGGCTTGTTGTTCGACGCGCTGGCCTCGAGGCGCAGGGCCACGAGCCTGTGGACTTCGCGCTGCATGCTGTAATCGAGGCCGTCGACCAGCGCTTCGCGGATGCTGCGATGCATGAAGGCGTAGGTGCGGCTGGTCGGGGCTCCGGCGGTCGGGTTCCGCGACGCGTCGCTCGTCAGCATGAGGTGCCCGGAGCTCACCGACTTCTGCAGCACCTGCTGGATCTTGTTCGGGGCGACTTCGGGCAGGGCCTCGAGCATGTCCGAGGTGAACTGGGTACCGATGATCGCGGCCATCTCGAGGATGCGGCGGTCTTCGTCCGGCAGCTCGCTCAAGCGGTTGAGGAGGAGGTCGATCGAGTTCGAGCTCACCGTGGTGCGGGCGATGTCGCCCAGCTCGATGCGCCAGCGGCCCTGATCGTCGAGGCTCAGCATCTCCTGGAACACCAGGCTGCGGTGGAGCTCGAGTATATAGAGCGGGTTGCCGGCCGACTTCTCGTGGAGGTAGTTCACGAAGTGGCGGTCGGGCGTCTTGTTGAGGCCGAGGATGCTGCGGCTCATGTCGGCGATGGACGGGCTGGTGAGGCCGATGAGCTCGAGCTCGTGATAGCGGCGGCGCAGCTTCGCGAACTTCGTGAGGAAGTGCTGGAAGACGCTGCCCTGCTGGATGCCCATCGAACGGTACGAGATGATGAGCAGGAAACGCTGCGAGTTGTTGTGCGAGATCAGGCGGTCGATGAGGTCGATGCTCTTGTCGTCCGCCCAGTGCATGTCGTCGAAGAAGAGCACCACCGGCTCGGTCTCGGTCACGAGGCAGCGGGTGAAGTCGGAGAAGGCCTTGGTGAAGCTGTTGAACTCGACCGACTCTTTTTCGATAACGAGATCCGAGGCTTGCGGCGCCAGATCGGTTTGCTCCGAGGCGAGGTAGGGTTTGAGGCCCTGCACGACGTCGGCCACCATCTTCGCGTCGTTGCCGAGGAAGGCCTTGACCTTGCGGCGGATCTCCTCGGCTTCGACCGGATTCGTCTTCGCCACGTGGACGAGGTATTCGTTGAAGCCGTTCGCGAGCGCGTTGAAGGGCATGTTGTTCTCATGCCGGGAGAAGCTCGTGCTCACGTAGCG
Organism: Oligoflexus sp.; assembly: GCA_030151925.1. GTDB lineage: Bacteria > Bdellovibrionota_B > Oligoflexia > Oligoflexales > Oligoflexaceae > Oligoflexus. Next base: position 3,733 of record JASLCY010000502.1, on the reverse strand, counting down.
CACTTTATTCTTCGCGAGGTAGCCGCGGAATTCCTTCATGAGCCGGGTCTTGCCGGAGCCGCCGGCGCCGCGCATGACCACCACGCGGCTGCGGCCCGAGTCTTTGGTGATCGCGCTGTAGTTCGCCACGAGCGTATCGAAGTCCTCCTGCCGGCCGACCATGGGCACGCTGCTGGGCAGGATGTTCAGGCGATCGTAGCGGCCGAGGATGAAGCGCGAGCCGCGGCTGCGGTTGCTGCCGAGCATCTTGCGGACGCGCTGCAGGTCGACGTGCAGACCGAAGGCGGTCTGGTAGCGGTCCTTCGGATGCTTCGCCATGAGTTTCAGGACGATGTCGTTCACGACGTCCGGGATGTCCGGGCGGATCGAGGTCAGGCTCTCGGGCTGCGCGTGGGCGTGCTCGCGCGCGAGCTTATCGCGCGTGGCGCCGGAGAAGGGCGGTTTGCCGGCGAGGACTTCGTAGAGCACGCAGCCGAGCGAATAGAGATCCACGCGGTGGTCGATGGGCGCGTCGAGGAACTTGCTGGTCTCAGGCGCCATGTAGAGCGGGGTGCCGGCGATGTCCGCGGCGACGTTCTCGTCGGAATAGAGGTCGAGGTCGCCGAGGCGCGCGATGCCGAAGTCGAGCACCTTCACGAGCAGGCCGCCTTCGGAATCGTTCGAACGCTCGATGATGATGTTCTGCGGTTTGATGTCGCGATGGATGATGTTCTTCGCGTGCGTGTATTCGAGCGCCGCCGAGACCTGCAGGCCGAGCTCGAAGAAGAAGTCGAGGCGCTTGCGGCCGCCCTTGATCAGCGATTCCTTGAGGTCGTGGCCCTGCGCCACTTCCATGACGATGTAGTAACCGGAGGCGACCTGCGAGGCGCTCTGGTTCTCGGGTCGGTAGAGGCCCAGCTCGTGGAACGAGATGATATTGGGATGGCGCAGGCGGCTCATGAGCGCGGCTTCGCGCTGGAAGGCCAAGACGTCCTCGTAGTCGAGTCGGCTCCGTTCGATCAGTTTGATAGCGACGGACTGGGATGGGTCGGAAAAGGGGATGGCCGAATACACGCGTCACATAACGACGACAAAGATTTAAACGGTGATGCAGTAACGGTCTGCGAGATTTTTGCCAACCAGCAGGTTCTGCCGTGACACAGAAGCCCCCTTAACACGAAAGACTTTACGTGTGCTTTTCCCTTTTTGACCAAATCACCTCATAAGGAGGCAAGACGTCAGGAAGTTTTTCGGTTCGGAAGACAAAGTTCTTAAGGTTGGGGCCGTTTCCTGATAAAAAGAGGTTACGGCTGTAAGCTTCATTTGCCTTTTTCCCAAAGGCTAAATGCCCAACAAGGAAGGTTCTATGCCAAGTTTATCGAGTTCAACCGATGCTGTCGCCCCTAAGGTGAACTTTATCGAGCACCGTCACTGTAAGATCATCGGCACCCTTGGCCCTTCCTCCTCGACCTATGAAATTCAAAAACAGCTGATCGAGGCCGGCCTGAACGTGGCCCGCCTCAATTTCTCGCACGGGGACCACGAGACCCACGCGAAGAATATCGAAACGATCCGTCGCGCCTCGGCCGAACTCGGCCGCCAGGTGGCTATCCTGCAGGACCTCCAGGGTCCGAAGATCCGCGTCGGCCGCCTGATCGATGGCAAGCAGGAGCTGATGAACGGCGAGACCCTGCGCCTGCGTTATGCGGTCGAGCAGGAGGACCGCAAGGTCATTCCCATCGATTACCGCGGCCTGGTGCACGACGTGAAGGTCGGCCAGCGCGTGATGATGGACGACGGCCTGCTGCTGCTCCAGGTCGAGCAGGTCCAGGACGATACCGTGCTCGTCACGGTCCTCGAAGGCGGGATACTGAAGAACCGCAAGGGCGTGAACTTCCCGGACTCGAAGCTCTCGATCCCGGCGATGACCGATAAAGACAGCCGCGATCTGCTGTTCGGCATCGCCAATCGCGTGGATTACGTGGCGCTCTCCTTCGTGCAGGATCCTTCGGACATCCTGCAGGTGAAGTCGATGATCAAGGCCTTGGGCTCGGATGTTCCGGTGGTCGCGAAGATCGAGATGCTGCCGGCGCTCGAGCACATCGATGAGATCGCGGCGGTCTCGGACGCGCTGATGGTGGCTCGCGGCGACCTCGGCGTGGAGGCGAACGTCGAACGCGTTCCCAATTTGCAGAAGAAGATCATCGCCGCCGCGCAGCGGGCCGGCAAACCCGTGATTATCGCGACGCAGATGCTCGAATCGATGATCACCAACCCGCGCGCGAGCCTCGCGGAAGTCGCCGACGTGGCGAACGGCGTGCTCGACGGCGCGGATTGCCTGATGCTCTCGGGCGAGGTCGCTTCGGGCCGCTATCCGATCGAATGCGTTCGCCGCATGGCTTCCATCATCGAGCAGGTCGAGGCCTGGACCTTCAAACGCCCCTCCCCTATCACGATCGCGGACACCTCCAACACGGGCGAAGCCTGGGAGATCCACGAATCGATCTCGGCCGGCGCCTGCGAGGCCGCCGACGCCTTGAAAGCCAAGGCTATCGTCTGCATGACCCTGACCGGCTCGATCGCGCGCTCCATTTCGCGCTGGCGGCCGAACACGCCGATCATCGCGATCAGCCCTCGTCCGGACATCACGCGCCGCCTCGCTCTCGTCTGGGGCGTGCAGGGCGTGAATAACGAGTCGTTCTACAACGCCGACTCGCTCGTGCAGGAGCTGCCGAAGATGCTCAAGGATCAGGGCGTCGTGCAGTCGGGCGATACCGTGGTGATCACCGCCGGCATCCCGATCAACCAGATGAAGCCGACCAACATGATCAAGATCAACCGGATCCCATGATCCTCGGCTATTTAGTTGCGGACGAGCCAGTCGATCGGCTTGAACGAATAATTGTTTGACTGCTCGGCGGAGCAGGCGGTAAGCCCGACGATCAAATCCATCTCAGCGCGGATCACCAGTCGATCGCCCGCCCGGCTCTTCGGAGGCAAGACCTTGATCTCGCCGGATTCGCCGTCGATCGAAACGTTCATGAAAACATTGAACGTCACGGGGATATCGTCGGGAGCGATGCCGTATTCCTGGAGGTTTTTTACGAGATTCCCGAAGCATCCGTGATGCGGGTGCTCGTGTCCGTAGATGATGCGGAACGTCTCCGCAGAACAAGGCGTGAGCAGAAAATCATGCCGCCCCACCGAGTCCTCGATGATCTCGAACATCACGTTGCTGCGATTGGAATAGAATTTATCCCCCTTCGTGAGGAACACGCGATTGTTGTAATCGATCGTGCGGCCGGAAGAGAGGTGCTCGCGTTTATCTTCGAGATTGAAGCACAGGAGGTCCGAGACTTGCTCGCCCTTCGGATCGATGATGACGAGTTCCTGGCCTTTGCGCAGCACGAATGCGGTACCCGTGCGCGGTTCGATTCGCTGAGGTTCTGTATTAAGCATTTGCGGCCTTCGGTTGGAATGGGCAACGCCACGAGCCATCGACTCGGCGGCCAGTATACTGTCTCGCTTCCGAGCTGTCACCGAAGTTTTCCAGCATGGGATTGACGGAACCGGAGTAAACGCTGTCGCGCCTGCGAATCAGTTTCCGCATGTTGCCGTAAGTGCCTTGGGCGCGAAGTTTTTCGAACTGCTCATGCAGGTTGAAAACCATGGCCGGAACCGGGAACTGGCGCGCTTTGCGACTGCTGCCCGGATGGAGCCCGATGATGTAGAAGGATTTGCCGCCGAGGCTGAA
>JASLCY010000495.1 GCA_030151925.1 Oligoflexus sp. | reverse complement strand
GGTTCTCGGCCGGGATCTCCTCGACCATCCTCTTGAGGTCGGCATTCTTCACGATGTCGCCGGCCATGCGGATGAGCTCCTTGGTCGGCTCCGCGCTCTCGAGGTTGCCTTCGCCGGCGAGCAGATCGTTCTGGATGCTCGCGCCCAGGCGCGTCAGCCATTTTCCGGTCAAGCCCTTCAGGACGCCGAAGTGCACCATGCAGAGGAAGTCGTTGATGATAGGCGCCTTCCACTTGCCGAGCATGTTGATGTCCATGTCCACGTAGAGCGCGAAGAGCTCGTCGCTCGACATGCGCGTGAAATCGTTGGCGCGGAACCGGTCGTAGTCGCGCTTGAAGTCCGCGAGGAACTTATCCACGATGCCTTGGATCGCGAAGTGGTAATAGAGGAAGCTGAGCCCGGTTCGGAACTTCCGCATGCGGCCCATGAAGGTGTCCCACGAGGGATGCGGCTTGATGCGGGCGGCGATCTCCGCGGAGAGCTCTTCGCCGACGCCCATCATGGTCTCCATGAACTGGCGGTTCTTGCTGAAGCCGGGGAGGACGCCGACGAGCTTGTACCAGTTGTAGAGGTTGTAGTACACGCGGCCGTTGATGCAGCCGAGCATGTTGCCGAGGTAGGGTTCCATATCCTTCACGATAGGGCGCGAGAGGCCGAGGATCTCGCAGAACTGGATATAGACGTTCTTGTAGTTGACGAGCGCGAAGGTGAAGGACAGCGGCGACGTAAGCCCGCCGTAGCTCTCGACGATGTTCGAGTTGTCCCAGAGGTTCGGGAAGCCCGTGAGGTTGGTTTCGAGCGTCGTCACCGGGCGCGTCTGCAGGATATAGGTTTTACCCTTCAAAACAGCCCATTCCACGTCCTGCGGCGAGCCGTAGTAGGCCTGCAGCTTAAGGCCCACTTCATGGAGGCTCGAGAGTTGAGCCGCGGTCAGGGCCGGCTGATTCCATTCGGATTCAGGCAAGGCGACTTTATCGCAATGACCGGAACCGCTGCGACGGAACGCTTCTTTCTTCTCGACGATCTCCGACTTGCTCATCTTGCCGGTTTCGCGATCCACCCAGTAGGTGTCCGCGTCGAGCGCTCCCGATACGAGGCCTTCGCCCACGCCGTGCACCGCGCTCACCACGAACTGCGAAAGGTCGTTGTTCATGGGGTCGCAGGTGAAGAGGACGCCGGACTGCTCGGGATCGACCATCCATTGGAAGACGACCGCGACGCAGATGCCGGAGAGGGCGAGATTATTCTCCTTGCGATAGAAGAGGCAACGGTCGGAGAAACCGGAGGCCCAGCAGAGTTTGAGGTAGCGGACCGCGTCTTCGACGCTCGCTACGTAGAGGTAGCTCGAGAGCTGGCCGGCGAAGGAGTGCCCCGCGCCGTCCTCATCGATAGCCGACGAACGCACCGAGATGAGGCCGCCGTTCGCCACAGCCTTATAGGCTTCCTCCGCGAAGGCCTTGACGCTCCTCGGCATCTCGGCCTGCACGATCAGGTCTTCGATCGCTTTCGAAGCGGCTTCGGCCGTCTGCGCGCCGTCCACGAATTTCTTGAGTTCGCCTTCGATAGGCGCCTCGAGCTTCGCTTCCTTGACGAAGGCCTCGTAGATCGTCTTACCGAGCACGGTCCAATCGGGGACTTCGACTCCGAGCCTGGACATGAGATACAGGTTGTATCCCTTGCCGCCGGCTTCCCGTTTAGCGAAATTCTGGGTCGAACTCTTGCGTACCAGCATCGAAATTATCCTTTAACGAAGGCGAAGTCGTTGAGTCGTTTTTGGTATCCGTATCGAGATCTTAGAGCAGAAGCCCCTGCAGGCTGAGCACGACGTAGAAGATCAGGAGGTAAGCTCCCGTAACGCCGCGGAAGAGGCCCGCCGAGCTGCGGTTTTTCTTCCAGCAGAACCAGGCGCTCGCCAGGATCGGGATCGCCGCGCAGGCGAGCTGGATGTTAAAGCCCGGCAGCGGCATGCAATGCAGCACGATCAACGCGATCGCCACCTGGCTCAGGCTCAGAGCGCTCGCGCCCCAGACGCCGAACAGGGAGGAGTAGCTGTCGACGGTCGGCCGCTCCTCTTCCGGAGCGAAGGTCTTGCGGGCGAATTCGAAGAGGTTGAAGAGCATCCAGTTCACCGGGCCCATGAGGATCAGCTTTTGCCAGACCTCGGGCGTCATCGTCCCCAGGGTCTGCGCCGCGAGCGACCAGCCGAGCAGCATGCTGACGAAGGTGTGCGTGACGGCGTAGGTCGTGAGGTGCGGACGCAGGTATTTGCCGATGAAGAACTCGTTATACATGAGGAAGCTGTAGCCTATGGCTATCGCGTGCACGACGAGCGGACCCTGGCCGATGAACCCGGCGACGATCGCTTCGAACACGCAGAGCGCCGCGATCATGATCTTCACTTGCTGGATCGTGAGCACGCCGCGCGCGAGCGGGCGCGTCGGGTTCACTTTCAGATCGACTTCGTAGTCCTTGATCTCGTCGAAGCAACGCAGGCGGAAGAAGAACGAGAAGGCGAGCGCGAAGAGCGCCCCGTAGCGGGCGAACGAGACCGCCTCGCCCATGAGCCTCTCGGCCATGGCCATATTCCCGAGGCTGAAGAGGGCCACCATGGGAATATGCGAAGGCAGCGAGAAACGCTCCTTGGTAAAGGTCCACCAATTGCCGATCAGAGCAGCCATACTTATCCTAAGAGAAGGTCTTTGGTGTTGCCCTGGAGCAGCGAGGCCCTCAGGATATCGTATTCCACTTTCGAATGGTGGCGCGGGTCCATGGGGATCTTGTCCACGACGTAGATGCTGTCGACGGGGATCTGGTTCTTCTTGAAGAGGCGCAGGATCTCGTCCTTCAATTTACCGCTAAAAGCCGCTCCGCTTTGGAGTTCGAGGGCGACGGCCGTCTTCGAGCCGAGCTTCGCGTCGGGCATGCCGAGGAACGCGCCGATCTTCACTTCGCCGAGGCGTTTCAGGATGACTTCCGCGCCCACCGGGAAGTAGTACTTGCCGCCGCGTTCGATCACGTTGTGGATGCGGCCGACGACCCAGAGATAGCCCTTTTTATCGAGGCGCGCGAGGTCGCCCGTACGGTGCCAGACGTTGCCTTCCTCATCCTGGATCTTGGCTTTGAAGAAAGCTTCGCGGTTGTTGTAGTAATCGCGGCACACATGGTCGCCGGTGACGATGAACTCGCCGACTTCGCCGGGTGCGACTTCGAGCTGGCTCCAGGGCGTCTGCTTCACGTCGATGTTCTCGCGTACGATCTTGATGAACTTGTAACGCAGGTCTTCGCTGATGTGGCCCACGTTCACGCCGTCCTCCACGATCTCGGGATCGGGGTCGGGGAGTTGGCCGAGCATGTCGTCCGCTTCGATATGGGCCATAGGCTCGACTTCGGTCGAACCATAGAGCACCCAGACCTCGGCTTGCGGCGCGATCTTCTTGAAGTCGGAGACGTTGTCGCGGCTGATAGGGGCGCCGCCGGTCACCACGCGGCGCAGCGAAGGCAGCTTGATGCCCTGCTGCAGGCAGTAGGCGCTCACGCCGTTCAGCATCGAAGGCGAGAGCGTGGTGCAGGTCAGCTTCTCGTGCAGGATCTGGCTGACCATCGCCGCGGAATCGCGATCCGAGGGCGCCGCGAGGTTGATCGCGGGCAGGATGGTGGTCACGCCGCTCGCGAGGTTATTGAGCGAGAAGATGGGGAACGCGGGCATATCCTTGTCGCTCGGGCCGTAAGGCACGACTTGCGAGAGCGATTCATGCTGCGCGCAGAGGAAGCGATGCGTACGGTTCGCGCCTTTGGGAGTGCCGGAGCTGCCGGTGGTGAAGGTGATGAGCGCGGTGTTTTCCGATTCGACCGCCACGATCTCCGTTTGGCCTTGGGTCTCGAGGAGCTTCTCGAGCTGCGCGGAGTACGAGCCGTCGTTGCCGGGGCCAGCGATGATGCGCAGCGGCATCGATTGGAACTCAGGCACGTCCTTGATCAGGTCGAAGGCCGCCTTGTGGCTGATCATCGCCTTGGGCTGGGCGCAGGAAGCGCTCGCGCCGAGGTGGCTGCTGCGCGCCCAGGAATCGAGGAACACGGCGATCGCGCCGAGGCGTTGCACGGCGAACATCGCGGTATACATATAGGTGTTCATCGGCAGGAAGATGATGACCCGATCGCCACTCTCGATGCCGAGTTTCCTCAGGCCGGCGGCCACGGTGCTGATCATATGGTTGAACTGCGCGTAGGTGATCTCGCTGTGCGGCATCGGAGTGTCGTGCGAGCCGTCCCACTTCTGGAGATCCGCGGTATTCACCCAGCGCAGGGCCACGCGATTCGGGAAGTTCTTCAGATGGCTGTCCATATAGGTGAGCACGTTGTTAGCCGCGACCTTGCCGGGTTGGTAACCGATGCGGACTCCGCCCTTCAACTTCTGCGCGCCTTCACCCATGCTAGCACCTCCAAATTCACGATGAATAAGATCGATAAGGGTTTCCGAATGAGTCCAGGGCAGCGAATGGCCGAGTCCCGGAATGCTTAAGACCTCGTTCGGCCTCAGCTTGCAGGCTTCCATGACCTGCTCCTGCGCAGGCCAGGGCACGGCCTCGTCCGCTTCGCCGCGCACGACGATCAGCTTCGAGACGAAGCCTGCGAGCGAACCGTGCAGAGGAAAATTCTGCTGGAAGACCTTCCGCTGCGAAGCCTTGCCCCAGGTCGAGCCGAGCTCGAGGTAGGACAGGAGACGCTGCGATTCGCCGGCGCTGGGCGTGTTCGGGGCGAAGGTCTTGGCGACGAAATCCACGGCCATCTTCGGGGCCGCGCTGTCGAGGATCTTCGCGCCGAGGATAGGCAGGCCGATGACCAGCTGTTTGACGAATGAAACGGGATGCTCCGCGATCAGGGTCGGATTGAGCAGGATCACGGTCCCGAGCTTGCGGCCGCGGCTCTGAGCCCACTTAAGGAGGGCGTAGCATCCGAACGAGAAGGCGATCGCGTGGAGCGTCCCTTCCTTGGGCATCGCGGCATCGAAGGCCCTGAGGAGGTCGTCCTCGCCTTCCGGGAGCACGACCGGCTTCAGTTCATAGGCGGAGCCGATCTTCAACCGGCTCGTCAGAGCCTTGAAATCATCGGGGTGCCCGGGGTTGCCGTGGATCAGCA
>JASLCY010000486.1 GCA_030151925.1 Oligoflexus sp. | reverse complement strand
TAAGTCCAGGGGTTTCCCTAGAATTTGGCGGTTTTTTTTATTTCTTCTCTTTTTGTGTCTCTCTTTCAGGGGCAACGCAAAAGAGAGATCACACCGGAATACAGTGCATCTTCTCTCCTACGCCTGTCACATGTGACGTACATAATACAAGGAAGTTAGCCGAGGCTGAAAGCGAGGACCGCCGCGATCACGAGGATCGAGGGGACGGTCGGGAGATTTTCAAATTGGAGAGTGAGCGGGAGACCGAACAACACGCCAATACCAGCGGCCAAGGCGGCTTTCGTCAGGTGCGCATAGAGAGTTGAGAATCTATGGCGCAGAGAAAGAAAGACTGTAGGAATAAACAAACAGCCCACCGTGAAGAGAAATCCAAACAACTGGATCGCAAAACACACAAAGAAGAAAAGGCCGACTTCGAGCAGAACCTGCGAACGCTCGTTCGTTCCCGTGTTTAAGTTCGCGTCATCCTGAAAGACGAAGCCTTCGAACGACCTCTTGCTCAACTGCCTTTGGTATCTCAAGACCAGCGCGAGCACGACGAGCGCGACGCCGGTGCTGATCCAGGCGTTCAAGGAGGTGACGGTCGCCAGGTCGCCGAAGAAGATCTGGCTCACGTGGCTCTCGAGCTGCGGGAAGAGGCTGCCGAGGATGTGGTTGACCGCGAGCAGGACCAGGAAGAAGGCGATGAAGTAGGTGCTGACCGAGCTCGACACCGAACGCGTGAGGAAGTGCGTGAGGAAACCCACGACGACCGCCGCGGCGAGGCCGGTGAAGTAAGGGAGCGCGGAATGCTCGGCGCCGAAGAGCACGATGCCGATCAGGACGCCGAACATCACCCCCTGGGAGATGCAGAGCGTATGCATGGAGCGATCGCGCGCCGCGACCTGGCAACCGATCAGGCTCAGGCAGACGGCCATCAACGAGCCGGCGATGATATTCGGATAATAAAGGTGGAGGAGATCGATCATCGTTCTTCCCTAAAGGCGTCGAGCGAGAGCTCTTTGATGCGGAGGCCGGCCAGGAGCTGGAGGTATTGATCGTCGTGGCTGACGACCATGATCGAGCGGCGCGGATCGTTTTCCATGAACCGCCTCAGGGCCATCGTGATCTTCACGCAGCTCTCGCGGTCGAGGTGGTTATAAGGCTCGTCGAGGATGAGGACCTGCGGATGGCGGATCAAAGCGCGCACCACGAGCGCCCGCTTCTTCTCGCCGCCGCTCGCAGTATTCCAGGCGAGGTCCCACTGGTGGGGCGCGAGGAGGTCGCGGGTCTCGTCGTCGAGCTCCCACTTCGCGAGGGAGAGCTTCAGCATATCGCGCAGCGTCATCGGCAGGTGGAAGGTGGAGTTCTGCTGCTGCGGGAGGTAGCCGATCATCCCCATCGGGACCTGGAACCGGAAACGGCCCTCGAGGACCTTGGGTTTGCCGAGCAAGCCGCGCAGGAGAGTGGATTTCCCGGTTCCGTTCTGCCCCTTGACGACCAGCACTTCGCCCTCCTTCAATTCGAAATCGAAGGGATTGGTGAGGCGGATGCCGGTCGGGGTCCGGACGACGAGTTGCTCGCCGGTGAGCAGGGTCTGAGGATTCACGTTATTTCCGAATGTTGGCGATGATTTGATCGGTGATGTAATCCTGGAGCTTCAGGTAATCATCGTGCGGCGGATCCTGATGGATCGAGGTCGGCACGATCACGACGGGGATGCCGGAGATCTCCTTGAACTTGTCGAGCACGTCCTTCGGATTGTGTTCGGAAGCCAGGGCCAGGGCCACGCCATCGCTCTTGGCGCTGCTCGAGACCTTCGCCAGACGGCCGGCCGAGGGAGCCACGCCGGGCTTCTCTTCGATCGAGGGATAACCGGTCAGGGCATAGTCGCGGAAGTAATAAGCGAACTCGCTGTGGTACTGCGTGATCTTGAGTTTGGTCCAGTCCAGCTTGCTGTTCTTGAACTTCGCCTGGTTCGCCGCGTAATTCGCCTCGACGGCCTTCTTGAAGTTCTCATAACCCTTGTCGTAATCGGCGCTGTGAGCGGCATCGGCGGCTTGCAGCGCGTTCTTGATGGAGATGGCCGATTCCACGAAAGCCTTCGGCCCGAGCCAGAAGTGAGGGTTGCCTTCGGGGTGGACGTCGCCCATGCTCCTATCCACCGCACCGGTCGGGCGATCGAGCACCGTCACGCTCTTGCCGAGTTCGCAATAACCCTTGGCGCCCGGTTGGACGTTCGCGTTGCCGCTCTTGCTCAGGACCTTCGGCATCCAGCCGATTTCGAGGCCGAGGCCGACGACGCAGACGACGTCGGCTTTGGAGGCTTCCTTGATATAGCGGGGAACCGCGTCCGCGAAGTGCGGGTCCTCGGTTCCGGTGAGGAGCGAAGTGACTTCGACCTTGTCGCCACCGATCTGCCGGGCCGCCCAGGCGATATCGGTCAGACTCGTGACGACGCGTACTTTCGCGGAAGCCAGGCTCGAAACGAAGCCGAGCGAGATCATGAGGGTCAGAGCTATTTTACGCATCGAGAGGATCCTTGTTATTCAATGGCACTCTTGGGTGCAGCCAATTTAAGGCCCGTGACATGAGCACGGTCTAAGCGCAGGGCGAGGAAGGTCCCCACGCCCGGCTTCGCTTCGGTGTCATCGAGGAGATAAGCGTCGCTGGAATCAGGCGCGGCGTCGGCATCGTCCCAACCGAGGATGCGGGAGCCCGAAGGCGTGGCCTGATTGTGAATGTCGAATGACAGGGGCAGATAATCATCGGGATTCTGCGTGGCGATGTCCACGCTCGTCAGCTCGCCCGCGGTGTTTTCATAGGAGAGGGACATCAGCTGATCGTTCACGCGCGTGAACGAGAGTTCGATCCCGTGCTGCAGGTCCTGATTCGCGAAGGCGTAGACCGTAAGGCTGCCGCCCTGTTCGAGGCTGAGGTTCAACGCGATGTTGCGCGCGTCTTTGGCGGCGGGAGTGATGGGATCGTTAAAAGCCACGAAACCGGAGCCGTCCAGCGAGTTAGGAGAGATCGTAAGGCCCGAATCTTCCTTCAGAACATAGTCTTTTGAAAAGACGACGGGCAGATGAGCGTCTTTGCCAGCACCACAGGCCGTGATGCAAAATAACATGCAAAGACCGCCAAGACTAAGTAACTTTCGCATGGAAACTCCCCAAAGTGTGGCCCATTCTAATGCACGAATTTGCAATAATCCAGCAGCTTCTTGTCCGTTGCAAGGGCCTCTGGAAATTACTGTAAAATCTGTTATTTTAAGAACTTATTCATAAACCTTAATCGTAGGCGACCGCCTCGCTTGGAGCCAAAGTTGGATATCGCAAAACTGCAATCGACCATAGAACATATCGACGAATCGCTGCGCGCGGGTCAAACGGAGGCGCTGCAGACGAATGCGCACGCGGTCCAGAGCTTGCTCCAGCTCCTCGACGAGGGCACCCTCCGCGTCTGCATGCGCGAAGGCGACGAATGGCGAACCCACGCGTGGATCAAGACCGGCATCCTGCAATACTTCCGCCTGATGGAGATGCGCGCCTTCGAGGTCGGGCCCTTCCATTACTACGATAAGATCCCGCTGAAGACGAATTACGCGAAATTGAAAGTGCGCGTGGTGCCGCCCGCTACGGCCCGCTACGGCAGCTTCATGGAGCCGGGCGTCGTGCTCATGCCGTCCTACGTGAACATCGGCGCTTACGTCGGCAAGAATACGATGGTCGATACGTGGGCGACGGTGGGCAGCTGCGCGCAGGTCGGGGCGAACGTCCACCTCTCGGGCGGCGTCGGCATCGGCGGCGTCCTGGAACCGGCGCACGCGACTCCGGTCATCATCGGCGACGGCGCTTTCATAGGCTCGCGGGCGATCGTGGTGGAGGGCGTCCAGGTCGGAGCGGAGGCGGTGCTCGCCGCGAACGTGACCCTGACGGCCTCTACGCCCATCATCGACACTCGCGGCGGAAAATTCGTCGAGACCCGTGGTAAGATACCGGATCGGGCGGTCGTGCTCCCCGGCACCAAGGAGAAGCAGGTGGCGGGCGGCACCATCCACACCGCTTGCGCCTATATCATAGGCGAGCGGAAAGCTTCGACCGATCTCAAGACGTCCCTCAACGATGCGCTGAGGGAGTTCGCCCTATCGGTCTGAATCCAGAGCAGCCGGCTCATCGGCGAGAGGTTTTATGCCACGTGTTGAGTTTCGCCCCGAAGGCAAGGCGGCAGACGTCGAAGAGAAGACCAAGATCCTGATCGCCTCGCGCAAGGCCGGGGTCGCGCTCCGGTTCGCCTGCGCCTCCTGCCGCTGCGGGACCTGCGCGATACGCGTGGCGGAGGGCGCCGCGGCGGTCTCGCCGATCAAGGCGGACGAAGCCGATCTCCTCCGCCGCCTCTCGCTGCCGACCGACGGCACGATCAGGCTGTCCTGCCAGGCGCGGGTGCTGGGCGATTGCGTGATCGATACGAGCTTCCAGAACGAATACGATTCGGACATCGGCCTTGAAGACGAGGATTGACCGCGCGGGGGTCATTTCTTCCCGACGCGGAGCTTGATCTCCTCGAAGAGCGATTTGATCTTGAGCGTGTTGAAGTCCTCGACCGCCTGCAGAAGCCCCACCGCCACCGCTTCGAGCGGGCGGTGGGATTCTTTTTGCGCGAGTTCGTAGAGGCGGCGCGAGATGCCTTCGATGTGATCGAGGTCCATGCCGCCCTCGAGCTGCGTATCCGTCTCGTCCAGCAAGCGGATGAGGGTGTCGTGGTCCTCGGGCGGCAGCGCGCTCCACTCGTTCGGCTGCACCTCGATCTCGTGCTCTTCGAATTCGAGGCGGTAATCGAGGAACTTGCGCAGCTCGCGGAAGAGCTCGTTGGCGCGCAGGGGCTTGCGGAGGATCGCGTTGCAGTAGGGCTCCCAGCCCTCGGGCGGATCCGCCGTATGGCTCGCGGTGAGGACGACGATCGAGAGGTTCTCGAGCGAAGGTTCGGAGCGGATGAGCCGCACGAGCTCCTGGCCGCTCAGGATGGGCATCTGCAGGTCGAGCAGGAGCAGGTTCGGCCTATGCTGCTTCAAGAGCTCGAAGACGCTCAGGCCGTCCGCCGCGGAGAAGATGCGGAAGGGATGGAACTCGAGGAAGGCCTTGAGGATCTCGAGGTTCGCCTCGTTGTCCTCGCCGATCACGATCGTCGCCGGGAGGAAGACGATGCGCTCCACCGCCTCGGCCTCGACGCTGGGCGCGAGCAGGGCCGGGTCGCGCGTCACGGTCGACGGGAAACGCACGGTGAAACACGTGCCCTTGCCTTTGGTCGACTCGACCTCGATCTTGCCGCCCATGAGCTCGACCAGGCGCTTGCTGATGGCGAGGCCGAGGCCGGTGCCGCCGTAGGCTCTCACCTTCTGCCCCTCGGCCTGCGAGAAGGCGAGGAAGATGCGCTCGAAATCGCTGCGATCGATGCCGATGCCGCTGTCCTCGACCTTGATGACGAGATCGCCGAGGCCGGCGACGTTATCGGGGCTCAGGCGGAACTCGACATGGACGAAGCCCTTGCTCGTGAACTTGAGCGCGTTGCTGAGCAGGTTGATCATGATCTGCCGCAGGCGGGCCTCGTCGAGGCGGGCGAGCAGCGCGACTTCCGGGGTCTGGGAGAAACGCAGGCTCACGCCCTTCTGCTTCGCCTCCTCGGAGAACATCTGCAGGAGTTCGCGCTGGAGCACCGCGAGGCTGAAGGGCTCGGGCTGGACCTCGAGGTAGCCGGTCTCGATCTTGGTGAGGTCGAGGATGTCGTTGATGAGCTGGAGGAGGTTCTTGCTGCCGATGTGGATGCCCTCGGTGTAGCTCCGCAGGACGGGATCCTTCACCTTGGCGATCAGGAGCTCCGAGAAGCCGATGATGGAGTTCATCGGCGTGCGGATCTCGTGGGTCATGTTCGCGAGGAACTCGGATTTCGCGCGATCGGCCGAAGCCGCCTGCTCGTGCGATTTCCTCAGGTCGAGCGCGACGCCGGCGATGAGGGCGCCGCTGTCGTGCATGTGGCTCAGCATACCGTTGTGGATCTTGATGAGCTGGCCGAACTCGTCGTCGACCGGCGCCGCGATAGGGCGCGAGGCGGCGACGAACTTCGCTCCCAGGGCTCCCGAGGCGATCGAGCGGGTCACCTGCACGAGGCGGTCGAAGTCCTTCTCGAGGGACGCCGTCTGCCGCTTGAGATGGCCGATCGGCTCCATGACCCGGGAGATGATGATGCGATAGGCCCAGATGATGAAGACGCAGAGCGCGCCGATGATCGCGAAAATGCCGTAGAGCAGGTACCAGTTGCGCGCCTCGTTGCTATGCAGGTCGGCGTTGGCCCGCTCGTTGATCGAAGTGATGATCGAGGCGATGTTGCGCTTCAGGTCCATATACTTGAGGTTGTAGTTATCGCCCATGAGCTCGAGGAACTGCGAGCGGTCGACCCGCTCGTCGGGCCGGCGGGCCGAGCGCGCCTCGCTGAAGCCCTGCAGCGCCTTCCGTTCGGCGTCGGTCATGTCGCGCGAGATCTCGAAGGTCTTCACGAGCAGCTGCCGCTCCTCGGGCGTGAAGTCGTTCTCCTCCGCGAGGGACTGGAAGGAGATGGGCGGGCGCAGGCGCACGCGGTTCGTGCCTTCCGTCATCACGTTCCAGTAGGCCTCGTCGAGATCGACGGGACGCGCCTTGCGCCCCTCCCACATATCGGAGACTTCCTCGTAGAGCTCGTAATAGCGGATCCTGTCGGTCGAGAGGAAGGCGCGCGCGAAACGCGTGAGGTTGTCCCGCGAATCGCGGATCTCCTGCATGAGGCGGACGGAGGCGAGCCGCCGCGCCTGGGTCTGGCTGAGCTGCTGCTGGCTGCCGGCGAGCGTCACGGCCATGATAATGAGCAGCAGGAGCGAGATGAGAAACGCTCCGAACACCGTCCTGAATAGGCCTTGTATCGACATCGAATGCTTACTCGCTGGTTGATGCGGGAAGTGGGATGACGTCCTTCAGCTCCGAGACGAACTGCTGCCCGGCAGCCGATTTCAACCGGTCCTCGCCGATGAGGGAAAGCGCTTGATGGAAGAGTTTCTCGGCGGCGGCCAGGCGGTCGCGCATGCGCTTGATCTCTAAATGCGTCTCCACGCGGACACGGATCTCCTTCGAATGGAAGGGCTTCAGCACATAATCCACGCCGCCGGCTTCGTAGGCGAGGGAGATGTCTTTGGGGTCGGCGTTTGCCGTCAAGAATATCACAGGAATATGCGCGAAGCTTTCGAAACTTTTGAGGTAGCGGCAGACGCTGATGCCGTCGATGTCGGGCACCATCACGTCCAGCAGCAGGATATCGGGAAGGTTCACGAGCGACATCTGGATCGCGTGATGGCCGCTGCTCGCGAGCAGGAGCGAATACTTCTCGCGGCCGAGTATCGAGCCGAGGACTTTCACGTTCTCGGGCACGTCATCGAGTATTAGAACGACGGGTTTTCGTTTCTCCATGGCTGCTCCTCGGCTGACTCAGGTCGAGCGGCGTTCGATCTTTTCCGCCAACTCGCCTTTCAGATCGCGAATCCATCGCCCGACTTCCTCAGGCAGGGTTTCCGGAGGCAGGAGCCCTCCGCGCGCGTCCTCTTCCGTTCGTTTGAGATAAAGGAGGATCTCCGGGGCGCCGTACGGAGCGAGAAGCCCTCGGAAAGCATGCGTGGTCTTGATGATGCGCGGTAATTCACGGCTGCGGATCGCTTCATCGACCTGAAGGAAACGCGCGTCGATGACGTTATAGAGATCGGTCGCCAGCTCGAGGGCGAGAGCTTCATTGCGCTCGAGGCGCTCGAGGAACCTCTCCCAATCCAATTGTGCCATACATCGCTCAGCCTTTATTTCCCGGAGATGTCGTCGCCCTCTCAATTAAACCCTTTCATCGTGAGAAGGCCAGGGGACTCGCACAGCATAAAAATATTTTGATGAGAAAAAAAGAAATGCGAGCGTTGAGAGCCATTCTGCATGGTTCTTAACTATCGCAATTCGCCGTATCGGGGTAGAATTTTAGAAAGACACTCAGAAGGATAGGTCATGACGACACAAAAACCACTCATTTTAGTAGTGGACGATGAAGATATGGCCCGGACTATGGCCAGCAAACTTCTCGAAAAAGCCGGCTTTCTCACCCAGGAAGCGGAGACCGGCGACGAATGCATCAAAGCCGTCTTGAGCCAAAAGCCCGACGCGATCCTCCTCGATATGGTGATGCCGGGCATGAGCGGACTCGAAGTGCTCGAGAAACTCCGGGCGTCCGCCTACAGCAAATCCATCCCCGTCCTGCTTGTCACCGCCAAGGGACAGGCCGACCTCGTTCGCCAGGCCGTGGCGCTCGGAGTCGACGACTTCATCGTGAAGCCGTTCCACTCCCAGGATCGGAGCGCGCGGGTTAAGAAGAAGATGAAGATGGAGAGCCAGCCGCAGCCCTGAGGCCGCAGCCGGTCATGGAGCGTCGAAGATGACTTTGGCGCCGACGGGAACCTTCGGACGGCCGCTTTTCGCCAGAGAGACTTTCGCCAGTGCGAAATCATTGTCCTGGTAGGAGACGCGGAGCAGGGCGCCGATGTCCTTCTCGGAATCCGCCGTGACCGAAGTCGTCGACTTCTTCAGGATGAGGCCCTGGCCGCCGACCTTCAAAGACCTGAGTTTCGCGAGGACCAGGTAATCCCCCGCAGTTCCCACGACGATCGCATCATACCCGAGCTGCTGCACGAGCCAGCGAGCCGCCTGATCCTGCCTGAGGGTCTCGGGGCCCTTGTCGAATTTCACGGCCGGAAGGCTCATGCCCTTCGAAGCGATGTAAAGCGCCCAGCCGCCTGAGGCGGTCTTCAAAACCACGCCGTCCGCATAACTCAGATCCGCGTAACGCTTGAGGCGAGCGCCGAGCTCGTCGGGGGCGATCTTGTCTTTCCTAAAATCGGGATTGAGCTGGAGATAGAGGCGAATGCCGTCCGCTTCGGCCATCTGCAGCCAGCCGTAGGATTCAAACGCCAAGGTATCGATCACCAGCGGCGACAGGGCTCCGTAAGCGCCCGCCTGCTCCTGCAGGAAAAGCCATTTGCGAGCGGCGCCCGCCTTGAGATTGAGGTTGCCGTTCGTCTTCTCCCAGGCCGCGAGCACGCCCGCTTCGTCGTCGACCTTCGTCTCGCTCTTCTCGAGCGTCACGTCTTCCGAAGGTTTGTCGCTCGGATCGTCGTCCTTATCGTCCCCTTGCGCGAACGCGAGGGACGAGAGGAGATTCAAGGCTAAGAGGATTGCGCCTAAACGCTTCATGCCGCCTCCAGATTCTCAGAAGATACGATGACAAGGGTCACGTCGTCGGGCAGCGGGGTCTCCTTGCGGAAGTCCTCCATGTCCGACATGATGCGATCGCGGAACAGGATGGGGCTGAGCGCCATGTTCTTCTGGATCGATTTTTCCAGGTTGCGGACGCCCCACTGCTTCTGCTCGCTGTTGTAGCATTCCACGATGCCGTCCGTGTACATGATCAGGCGGTCGCCCGCGCGGAATTCACCGTACGAATCCTGGTACACCGAATTCGGGTCGAAGCCGAGCGGCGCGCCGTTCTTCTTGATGTCGCTCAGGGTGATGAACGGCTTCGATTTGCGTTTGCCGGTCTTGAGGCGGTCGTCCTCCGCATTCTGCGGGATGATGAGCGGGAAGGGATGGCCGGCGTTCGAGAACGCGATGGTGTTCGCCTTCGTGTCGATGATGGCCGCGAAGAAGGTCATGCAGAGCTTGCCCTTCAAGCTATCGTAGAGAGCCTTGTTGAGCATGCTGAGCACCATCGAGGGCGGAACGCCTTCGGAGCCGGTTTCCTTGGGAAGCTGGCTGCAGAGGTGGCTCGAGGCATAAGCGATCGCGGTTACGAGCGCGGCGGGCAGGCCGTGGCCGGTCGCGTCGCCGACGAGTATCATGTGGGTGTTGGGGGCGATGAGGTAATGGCCCCAGAAATCGCCTCCGCACTCCGAGGCCGAACGGTAGCTCGAAGCGAGGACGAGGGCGCCCTCCTGCGCGAAGTCCTGCGGGATGAAACTGCCCTGCACTTCGTTCGCGACGTTGAGCTCGTGCTCGAGGCGCACCATGTCCTTCTCCGCCTCGACGAGGCTGAGGAGCTGGCCGGCCATCGTATTCACGGAATCGCCGAGCTGTTTGACCTCGTCGTTGCCGTTCACTCCGATACGGGTCTGGAAGCGGCCTTTGGCGATCTCATCCGTCGCGAGGGTTACGGTCTCGAGGCGGTTGATGAGCGCTTCGGCGCTGACGAAGCTCACGAGGACCGCGATGAGGAGGATGAGCGCGGCCCACTTCGCCGACTTCATGATCTGGAACTTGAGCGGCGCGAAGAGGATGTCCTCGCGCTGCTGGAGGATCAGGGTCAGGCCGGAGACGGGCAGGCGATAAGAGCCCTGCCAGGCGACCTTCTTCGAGTCGACGAAGGAGCCGAAGAAGCCCGAGCCGAGGTCGAGCTTCATGAGGTTATCGAGGTGGCGTTGTTTTATGAGCTTCGCGAGGTCGGCCTGGATAGGCTTCCCGACTATGAAATCCTGCATCGATTCGGTGAGGAAGACCGTCTTCATGCCTTCCTGGAGGTTGAGCTGGGCCATGATAGGGCGCTTCGAGGCTTCCACCACGATCCAGAAGACCTTGCCTTTCGCGTTGGCCTCATCGATAGGGATGCCGCGCGCGAGGCGGAGGATGTCCTTGCGGCCGCCGATGTCGACGAAGAAGAGGCGGTCCGGGAATTTCTCGCGATACTTCTCGAGCCAGGCCTGGGATTCCTCCGTACGGTTCTCGCTCTCCTTGAAGCCTTCCTTCGCGTAGGAGTTCTTCGCCGTGAACTCCTTATCCTCTTCGAGGTAGATGTCGCCGGCCGTGAAGTCCTTCTCGACGTCGATCAAACGCTGGAGCTCGTTGTCGGCCTGATCTTCCGGCAGAGGATAGATGCCCTGGAGGAGGTAGACGGTCGAGAGCGCCCAGCGCTGGATGATGGCGTCGACTTCGCCGCCGATCTTCTCGCTCGCCTCGATCGAGTTGCTGCGGAAGCTCGATTCCAGGAGCTGAGTCAAGACCCGCGATTGCAAAATCCCCATCGTCGCGATGCTGGCGAAGGCCAGGACGAAAGTCATGACGAAGAATTTAATTCGCAGTGAGCCCGTTATCCACTTCATAATAAAGTCCTATTTACCAGGTCAAGGATAGGCCTGTCCCTATGTATGTTACGTTATAAGAAGCGCCGCTCGCGGTCGAGCTGGTCGTCGTCGCCAGATTCAATGAGAGATCGGGCACCGTCTCCTTCTGCAGAGTCACCCAATCGATATAACCGAAGGCCAGGATGCCGAAGCGGAGGCCGCCGTCGGTCCTATAGAAGTCGTAGACCACGTCGCCGCCCGCTCTCTGGTTCGAGATCTTGGTCGGGTTCGATCCCGCCAGCAGGTAGCCGGAGAAATGCGTCGCCGCCCATACTTTGATGCGGTAATTGAGCGAGTCCACTTCCCAGTCGAACTCGCCGCCGAAATCGAGCTGGCGCTTGAGATGGAAGTTCGCGGCGGTCGCGAGCTCCAGGTTCTCCGAAGCGTTCAGGGGGAAGTAGGCGTCGAGGCTCAAGAAGCCGACCTTCGGCGTCAGGCGGAAACGAGTCGCCCACTTGTCGATCGACTGCGGCTGCCCGATGTTGAAGGAATAGCCGATCTCGGTCCTGTTCCAGGTGTAGGAATACGTTTCATCGTCCTGGACCACCTTCTTGCGCGGAGAATACTCGACGCCGAGCATGAAACCGTCGAGGCTGCCCTTGCCGATGTTGACGTCGAACTCGATCTTAGGCGTCTGGCTCACGACCGTGCTGCCCTTGGGGAAGGGGATCGCGTACTTGAGGGCCACGGAATCCGCCTTCAGGCCTTCGAGAGCGTAGTTCTCGAGCAGGTCGTTCTTCGGAGCGCCTTTATCCCGGATAGAGAGGAAGGCCAGGTCGGGCTCCTTCTCCAGCGGGTTGATGATCTCCTGGGCCCAGAATCGCGCCTTGGCCTGATGCGGCTGCAGGATCCAGTGGAGATCGAGCGCGCCGGTGCCGGTCCGATCGAAATCCTTCGAACTGTCGTCGGAGACCACGGGTTGCGCGACCGCGAAGAGGGTCGGGTTCCAGGTCTTCTGCTCCGTGTTATAAGCCAGCGCGAAGATGCCGACCTTCCGCACGGCGCTGATCGAGGCCATCATCTGCTGCTGGAGCGGCGGGAGCTGCCACTGGCCGTCGGTCTTGTGGAAGCTGGCGCTCCAGGCGGCGGGCAGGCGGCGATAGATGCGGCTGGCCACATAGTAGCTCGCTTCCCTATAGTCGAAGAGCGTGTCGGGCTTCAGTTCCTTCGGGAAATCGATCTGGCCCAGGAGCTGGCGGTCCGAGCCCTTGCCTTTGGCCTGATAATACATAGAGACCCCGAAGCTGTCGTGGCTCCAGGTGAAGATGAAGCGCCAGGCGTCGCCGAAATCGGGTATCTCCTTCGCATCGCTCACATATTGCAGGGGAAGGCACTGGGTCTTGCTGAAGATACCGCGGCCCTGGGGGCCCTTGCCGACCACGAACTGCTTGGCGAAATCCTCGCAGAACTTCTGCCAGTCATCCTCGAGGCGCTCTCTGAAGGCCTTAGGGACGAAACGTTCCTCGGCCTGGAAGGAGAGGGTCAGCTTACCGACCTTCACCGGCACGTTCGCTCCGTAGGAGACGGAGCCGAAGAACAGGATGAAATTCATCATCAGCCCGCTTAGGAGCGCATTCCTGCATCTCCATAAGATCCGGATTAGTGATTTGCTGAATGATTTATCCACGATTCTACCCTTTATTCACCCTTGAGAAGCCTCTGAATCCTTAGCGCAAAACCTTACGATTCTGACTTTTGCCTAATCTTGCGGCAGGAGACCGAGTATTTTCATCAATCCGTATCGGTAGATAACCTCAAAATATGAGGCCGGGCTTAATTTTTTTGTAAGTCGACCGAGGAGAGAGCCGAGTTTTTTAAATATGAGACAAGGCGATATCCTATGTCACAAAGATGGAAAATCTTTTGGGTCGTTTGGCTGGCCTGCCTGGCGCCAGTCCTATGGCTTCTTTCGCACGACGACGGTGGGCAGATATCAAGCGGCAAGCCCATTGCTCATATAGTAAAGGTCGAAGGCGGCGTAACCGTCCGTTCGGAACGTCGTATGATCTGGGAGAAAGCTAAGCCTCGCCAAGACCTTTATAATAATGACCTGATCGCGACCGAAGACAAGAGCCGGGCCACGATCGAATTCGAAGAGGGCCGCCGCCTCCAGCTCACGCCGGGTTCGGTGGTCAAAGTCAGCCTTTCGTCCCCGCTCTCCAAGGACCACGAGGTCTCGGTCCTGAAGGGCCGCCTCCTCGCTTCCAAGGAAGAGCCTAAACCCTCCGATGAGAAGCCCGGTTCGAACGCCAAGAAAAAGGACGCGGACGACAGCACTCGCCTGATCGTGAAGAACGCCAATGAAAAGATCGAGGTCGCGAATAACGCGGCCCAGGAAATCAGCGCGCCCAAGCAGGCGGCTCCTACGGCCGCCGCGTCCCTGGACATCCTGAAAAAAGTGACTCTAGCGGCCCTGCCGCCTCCCGCGGCGCCCTGCATCAAAGAACCGACCCCGCCGCCGCCCGAGCCGGAGAAAAAGCCGGAAGCGAAAGAGAAGCCGAGCATCCCGGCGTTCGCGAACAATCTCCTGCCGCAGGTGCAGCCTTCGAGCGGCGAGTTCTGGACCGCGGAGCCCTTCAACTCCGTGACGGATCAGGCGATGCGCCTCGACGTGGATATCCCGAACAATATTCCCAAGGACGTGCAGGACAAGTGGAAGGGCATCGTGAACATCTCGGGCCCTAACGGTCATATCCGGGTGGACAGCAAAGCGTCGAGCGGCCACAAGAAATTGAGCCTGACCCTCAAGGACCTGATGGCGGCCAAAGTCATCCAGGACACGCGCCAGGCCTCCTTCGCGGTGAACTCGGGTTATTCGGTGGAATCGGACGATTTCACTTCGCCCGTGGAATATACCTCGCAGACGACCGGCGTCTACAATCTCCGCAGCCTGGCGGAAGGCGAAGGCATCATGATCGGCTTCGACAAGCTCGTAGCCCAGCCGGTGAGCGCGCCCTGGCTCTTCGTGACCCCGCGGGGCAACAAGAGGATCTGGATCGGCGTGACCGAACCGGAAGATCGCAAGAAGCTCTTCGCTCTGGTGCAGGGTAACGGCGGGGAGGTCGCGCGAGCGGACTGGCCCGGAATCCCGGCGCAAGGCGCTTACATCGTGCGGGCGGACAAGATCGTGGGCATCGTCTCGGGATCGGGCCTCGGCACCCAGGATTGGGAGAAGATCCGCAGGCTCTTCAACGCGGACCTGATCTTCAGCGGCTCTTCGCAGGCTTACATCAATCGTTCGAAGTTCGATATCACGAAGACCAACGAGCGCACGCTCTATGTGCTGAAAGGCGGGGAATTCGTGGAGATCGACGTCTCGCTGCTCAGGAACCGCCCGAACACGATGCGTTTCGTGCAGGGCCTCTCGAGCTATCTCTTCCGGGAGCAACCCAAGATCCTGAGCCTCGCTCACTGAACCAGAGCCAGGCCCGGGAAAGACAGCACGATGCGGAAGGGCACGAAACGCGCTTCCGCATTCGTCATTGCGGGCTGCAGGGCCTCGAGGCGGATGCGGCCGCCGAGGCGCTCCACTTCGAGCCGAACCGCGCTCATGCCTATGCCGCGGCCGGAGAGTTCGCTCACCTTCGCCGCCGACGAGAACCCACCCACGAAGATCAGCTCGAGTTGGTCCGCCAAGGGCAAACGCCTGAGGTCGGGGAATTTCTTCTCTAGCGCCTCACGATCGAGGCCGCGGCCGTCGTCGGAGATCTCGAGATAGAGGCGGTCCTGCGCGTATTGCCCGTGCATTTCGATATAACCGGCCTCGCATTTGCCGGCGCGGATCCGTTCCTCCGCGCTCTCTATCCCGTGGTCGATCGCGTTCCTCAGGATATGGCCGAGGATGTTCGCGAGGCCGTTCTGGAAATTCGGCCCGAGGGCGAGGTTTTCCGGCCACTGCAGCCTCAGCTCGGGCAGCGGTTTGCCGAGCTGCTTCGCATTGAGCGCGAGCTCGCCCCTGATGTCGTCGAGGCGATCGAGGAGGGGTTCGCGATGGAGCTTATCCTTCTCGTGCCGCTCGTCGCCCCAGTAGCGTTGATAGAGGTCTTCGATGATCTGCAGGCTCGTGCCGAGGTCGAGCAGGCCGCCGTTTATGAACTCGCCCCAACGCCTGGCGTCCTGCCTGGTATCGATCAGCGCCTGCTCGAAGATATGGATATCGCGCGCGAGATCGCCGAATCCGAGCTGGCGGCTGTTGCCTTTGAAGGA
>JASLCY010000442.1 GCA_030151925.1 Oligoflexus sp. | reverse complement strand
GGTGATTTCCCAGAGGCCGTCGATCTTCAGCTCGTTCACTTGATCCGCCTGGGCGCGTTCGACCCTGCGGGCGAGCCAGGCGAAGTAGTTCTTGCGGTCGGCGATGTCTTTCACCTTCGCCAGGGGCATATTGAGGATGCGGGCGAGCTTTTTCATCTCAGCCGCGCTGGGATTGAAGACGCGCGGATTGATATAGAGGGAAGGGCGGCGGATGCTGATCGCCAGGGGTTCGCCGCGGCGGTCGTAGATATTGCCCCGGTAGGGCGCGAGATCGATCTTGGATTGGTACTGGCGGCGGGCCAGGTTCTCGAGGGTGGCGGCGCTAGGCGAGAAGACCTGGATCGTGGTGGCCCTGATGGCGACGGCTCCGAAGACGACGAAGAAGGTGACGCTCAGGACCTTGCTCCTCTGCGAGCGGAACGATTCGACCGCCTGGTTGGGACGCGTCCCGCGCTTCCAGAGCTGCTTCAGGGTTTGGATTTTCAATGCACCGCCCAGCCTTCACTTTTTTGCTGGTCCTTAGGCACGGAGGAGGTCTGCATAAGATTCTGCTTGGTGGTGATCTTAGCGAGCTCCATCTTCAGCGTGCTCTGCGTCTCCAGCAGTTCTGATTCCATTTGCTTATATTGCCCGATCTTGTAGCCAATCAGCGTGGTTTGGATACGGACGTAGGCCTTTAAGCTTGCGACTCCGAATAGTGTAGCAAGAATTGCGAGCGGAGCTTGATACCAAAGTTTCTTCAAAAATGATTTCACGGGGCCACCTCCAGTTTTTCGATCACTCTGAGTTTCGCGCTTCGGCTGCGCGGGTTCTGTTCGAGCTCCAACTCCCCGGGAACGATGGGGAATGGCTTGATTATTGTGAATCTCTTGAGCCGGTCGATCGCGGCTGCAGTGAGGGGCAGGCGGCGATCGAGATGCTTCGTATGGCCCTCGGCCAGGTCCTTGAAGGCGTTTTTGATCAGCCGGTCCTCGAGGGAGTGGAAGCTGATGATCGCGCATCGACCGTGCGGTCGGATCGCGTCTCCGGCATCGCCCAAGAGGGTCTCGAGCTCTCTCAGCTCGCCGTTCACTTCGATACGGAGCGCTTGGAACACGCGGGTTGCGGGGTGCTTGCGGCTCCGCTCCTTGTAGTGGACCGCCTGGGCGACGAGATCGGCCAGATCAAGGGTCCGTGCGAAGGGGCGCCGCGCCCTTTCCTTGAGGATCGCCTGCGCGATGCGCCGCGCCTGAGGATCCTCGCCATAATCGCGGAACAGCTTCGTGAGCTCCTGCTCGCTCCACTCGTTGACGATCGTCGCCGCCGTCAAACCCTGGGTCTGATCCATCCGCATGTCGAGCGGCCCGTCCTTGGCGAAGGAGAAACCGCGTTCCGCGGCGTCGATCTGCGGCGAAGACACGCCTATGTCCGCGCAGAGGCCCTGGATGCGGCCTAAAAGCCCTCTGGCCTCGAGTTCGGCCCGAATGCGGGAGAAGGGCTCCTGGATCAATTCCACGCGCCCTGAGGCGATCTCAGACGCGAAGCGTTTCCTCAGGACGTCCTGCGCCCAGGGGTCACGATCGAACGCGAGGACCTTGCCCGTCCGTCCGACCCGATCGAGAAGGCCTTGGGTGTGGCCGCCGCCGCCGGCCGTACAGTCGACTGCGTAATCCCCTTCGGTTAGACCGAGACTATTCAACAGCTCTTCACGAAGGACGGTTATGTGCTCGAATGGAATCATAGAAGTCTCTCCCTTCTGTGGGAGGCTTGTCATAATGCAGCGACAGGCAATGGGCAATCGCAAAAAAGTCTTTGGGCTGTATCTCTAGCTTATATGGGCGGGAGGAGTGCGGTCAATGTCGGCGCGCAGGCGACAGGGGAAGTGATGCCGATCGAGTATTCATCACCCGCGGCGATGGGCGTGACCAGGCGTGATGAGTCTTCCTCAAATGAATATACAGCATCTGCTTAATTCACCTGAATACCCTAATGAAATCGATTTTGTAGAAGGAAACCTCTGCCGATTGCGGCGCGAGGGAAATCGATTTTAAATGACTAAAGGACGGAATTCTTTCTTCCGAGGTAGGAAGTGGAAAAAGTCCATTGGAGGATTTTATGGTTTCTATGGTTCTGAAAGGGGACATCTCATGAAGAGAAGTTTGGCGAAGTTTCTAGGTATCACGTATCTGTTCGCGGCCACTCACCTTATGACGATCTCTTGCGCCAGCTCCGACGAGGGCGGTGACGAGGAAGTCGCGGCGGAAGGCGATAACAACGCCGCCGACGCCGATGGCAACAACGCTGACGGTAACAATGCCAACAACAACGGTAACAACGGTGATGGCAACGCTACTGCTGGCAACAATGAATTCGGCAACCAGGCGGACGGCGGCAACGCTGCGGCCATGGGCGCTGAAGGCACGGCAATGAACGACGCCGGCGCGCCAGCGGGTGGCGACGAAGGCACGCAGCAAATCATCGACGAAATGAATCAAGCAGGCGGTTCGGGTGCTGCTGCGGCTGACGGCGCTGCGCCGCAGCAAGGTTTCGACAACCTCGCTCAGAACTCAGCTGGTAAGGATGGTGCCGCTGCCGCTGCTCCAGCCGCTGGCCAAGAAGGTGCTCAAGCTGCTGCTCCAGCCGCCGCTCCTGCAGCCGGCGCTGCGGTCGCTCCCGGCCTCCCGGAGCTCGGCTCGAAAATGTCCTACATCGTGCAAAAGGGTGACACCCTGGCGAAGATCGCTGCCCGCATTTACGGTGACGTAAATAAGTGGACCGAGATCGCTGAGTTCACCGGCCTTGCCAACCCTAAACTTATCTACCCAGGTGACGTCGTTTACTATCAGCTGACGGAAAAGACCCAAACTTTCGCCACCGCCTATGAAGGCATCGGTCGTTCGGAAGTTCAAGTCGGCCAAGGCGATACTCTCGCGACCATCTCGAGCAAAGTTTACGGCAACTCTTCTCTCTGGAAACTCATCTGGCGTCAAAACGACAAAATCGACAACCCTGACAAGCTCGTCGCCGGCTCGAAGATCTTCTACGTGGACCAAGCAAAACTTGCCCAACTCGACAAAGAGCTCTCGGCTAAATACGCTCAAGACAAAGTCGACGGCAAAGCTAAAATCGTAAAGGTCGAAGTTTCCAAAACCAAGAAAATCGTCTCTAAGAAAGTTAAGACCATCGAAGTCGCGAACGACCAATCGGTTGACTTCTTCGGCGCCGCTGCTAGCCAGAACCTGGTTAATAGCCTGATCTGATTCTTAAGCACTCAAGATAGTTTTGGACGTGATTCTCTTTAGGTAAGATCTCAAACGGTTCCGAGCGATTCAAACAGCAGTCGCAGACGAACGGAAGAACAAGTCTCCCATACCGAAGTGAAGCCACGAAGCCTGTTTTAAAGATCGATTGCGCAATGACTTCTAAGAAGACTGATAGCGCTGACGGATTTTAAAAACAGCATCGAAGCGGACCCCTCGCAGAAGCCCTCATCCTCGCCCATCCCTCGCAACGCCTGCTTATTCACCTGTCTAATCACACAATGCTCAGTCTCGCGTACGGACTCAATATCTTTCCGTATTCATCGCCTAGGCTCGTCATGTCGGTCTCTGGATAGACTATACAACGTTCGACGTGTATACCCTCGGCCTCCGGTATCGGCCCGAAGACGAACGAATCCTTAAATCCGGCCCGCACGGCGCCGTCGACGAACAACGTCCGCTGCGCCGCATCAAACGTCCAGCCGCTCGCGTCGAACCCTAGGGCCTCGAGTATCCCGTCCCGTCCCGGATGCTTCCAGATCGCGTCGTGCGCTTCCAGGTAATCCTTGGGAATGCCGAGATCCGCCCAGTACCCGTTGAAGTCATAAGCCAGGATTTGGCCTTTTTGCCCCAAAAGCTCTTTATAGGTATCGATAACGCTGAGAAAGCCCTGGCGAGGGACCTCCTCGACGAAGCTGCGGCTCAGGATATGGATCCCCGAGAAGGTTCTTTGTTCGGCTCCCTTCACCGCCTCGCCGATGCTGACGACCGCCCCGTCCTTCACATAGACCGGAGTCGTCCCGTCCCGATGCGGGATCAGGGCCATCGCCGCCAGCGCGCTGCTCTTATGGAAGGCCCGCATGAGATCCTTCAGCGGCAGAGGACAGATGATATCGCCGTTGAAGATGAGGAGATCATCGCTGCCTAACCAGGTCCTCAGGGGGTTTAAGCACCCGCCGGTGCCAAGGATCTCAGGCTCATACGAGATGTGAATAGGCTGCTTATACGCCTGTGAGGAAGCCACGTGACGCGCGATCTGGTCGGCAAGGTGATGGGTGTTGACCGCGATCTCGTTCACGCCGGCCCTTTGCACCTGGCCGGCGACGATATCGAGGATGGGCCGGCCCATGAACAGCGTCAGGGGCTTCGGCAACCGGTCGGTCAAGGGACGGAGGCGCGAGCCGTAACCCGCCGCGAGGAGGAGTGCTTTCATGGGTTTTTCCAACGCTTTTGAATACCCGCGATAAGGTCGGTCGAGAGGAAGCTCCAATCCTTCGAGCCGACGTTGTCGGTCGAGAGGGTTTCCAGGGCGGCCGGCACGTACTTCAGGTAGTTGCCGCGGTTCTTCTGGACGGTGAGGTAACCGAAGCTGCCGAGCGCTTTGAGCTGCCGCTGCAGGAGCATCGGCCGCCATTCGTCCTCGAGGTCCTGGCGCGTAAGCTTCGGAGCGCTTTGGACCAGGCGGTCGCAGCCTTCGTGCACGAGTTTTACGCGCTCCGCCGAAGTCAGGGGGATATAGGAATCGAAACAAATGGATACGAGGTCGTAGGTCGCGGGCCCGAGACGCGCGTCCTGGAAGTCGATCACGGCGAGCTTGCCGTTGCGGACCATGACGTTGCGCGAGTGGAAATCGCGGTGGACGAAATAGTCCGATCCCGCCGCGAGCCGCTCCGCGAGGGCCTTGGCGTCGGCGTTGAAGGCCTTCTGCTCGCTCGCCGAGAGCTCCCACTTCAGGACGCCCTTCAGGAAGTGCTCCTGGAAGAAATGCAGCTCCCAATCGAGGCGCGCGGCATCGAACGACCGCTCGGTCCAGTGAGACTGGCCTTTTTCCGTAATCTCGAGGAAACGCCCGAGTATGTCGAACGATTGGCGATAAAGGCCGAGGACCTCCTCGCGCTTGCCGGCCGCGAGATCGGCGAGGGCGCGGGTCTCGAGCATGAGATCGCCGTAATCCTCGATAATGAGCGCTGCGAAGTCCGGAAGCGCGGCGACGGGCTGAGGGGCGGAGATCCCGTGATCGTGCAGCAGGCGCCCGATTTTGACCCATTCATAGCCGTCTTTCTTCAGCTGGATCGCGTCGTCGCCCGAGAGCTGCATGAGCACGAACGAGCTCTCGCCGGCCTGCACGCGGTAGTAGCAACGATCCGAGCCGTCGCCGGCAAGCCATGAGGTCGAGACTTTGGCCAGGCCCAGGGCCTGGGAGATGGCGGCGTCAGGGGGCGGAGGCAGGGTCTTTGAGCGCATCGTTTGACCTTGGTTCGAAGGAGATGGGGTCTCGCTGGCGGAAACGAGGGGAGCGTCTTGGGTGGTGCCCGTCTTGTTCTTGGCCGATCTTAAAACATCCATGTGGTACCCGCTTCGGCCCCAGACGCTTGCTGACGCCACGAAATGATGAGGCCCGTACGAGAGCAAGATGCCTCTTGCTGCCATGGCTGACCTCGCGTGAATCGGTATGTTTATTATAGGGCAAATCCTGCCGGCTAGGAACTGCCTTCACAGAGAGAGAAAACGGAGGGAGGGCCCCGCCTCGATCAGAATCTCGCCGTTCCTCGAGCGATAGATCTCGCCGTCGACGGTGAAATGCGCTTCACCCTCGTATCGGAAGTGCGCCTCGCGGCAGCAGAAGCTCTCCTTGCCGAGGGACCGGCCTTCGCGCTGCAGGAGCAGGATGAGCGGCATGTGCCAGAGGAGTTGCGTGGCTTTGCAGGTCACGGCGGTCACCTGGAAATGATTGGGATAGCGGCGGGCGAGCGGCAGGAAGGGGAATCCCAGGGGGAACTTCGTGATCGTCCCGGCGAAGCAGCCGAGGACGCGGCGATTGATCTGCCCGGCGGGCTTGAAGTCCGCCTTGAGCGGGATCGACCGGATCACGCGCTGGATCAAAGGCCCTTGGGTCAGGAAACTCGCCGTGACCTTCGTCGCGAGCCAGGCGGCCCCGAGATGCCCGGATTTTTTGCGATAGAATTCTTCGAGAATAGCCGTCGAGGATTGATCGGCGTAGAGGAAGCCGTATATGTCGTTGATCTTAAGCGTCGCCAGGCGCTGCGTGGGCAAGGATTTCCCGCTCTTCACCAGCTCGACGAGCCGGTGGATGTTCTCGACCGGCGTCCCGTTGATCGAAAGCTGCGAGGCGATGAGGTTCATCGTCCCGCCGCGCAGCAGAGCCAGGAGCGGCAGGGGCTGCGAGCCGTAGAGGGTGAGCATGCGGGTGATGATCTGCGAGATGGTGCCGTCGCCGCCGTTGATGCCGACGATAGAAATACCCTGATCTTTATAGGCTTTTAGAGTCTCGTCCAGGTGGTCGAGGTCACGCGTCACAGTGAAGACGCCATCATGACCAACAGCTTCCGCCATAAGGGTTAGCGTATGGGGGGAACGTTTATTTAACTTAGAGTGGGGATTTGCTATGATCCCGATTCCTGGCATATACAGTTCCTATCTGTCAGGTTCTTGCAGGGGG
Source organism: Oligoflexus sp. (assembly GCA_030151925.1). Lineage (GTDB taxonomy): Bacteria > Bdellovibrionota_B > Oligoflexia > Oligoflexales > Oligoflexaceae > Oligoflexus. Next base: position 2,797 of record JASLCY010000442.1, on the reverse strand, counting down.
GCCCGTTTATGACCAAAAATCTGCCGACTCCACGGGCGGATCAGTCCGTATCGAAACTCACGCCTCTGCAGCTCTACCTCAACGAAATCGCGAAATACCCGCTGCTCTCTCCGGAAGAAGAACTCGACTATGCCCAGAAGCATTTTGAAGAGGGAGATATAGCAGCCGCACACCGTCTTGTAACCTCGAATCTCCGCCTTGTCGTCAAAATAGCTAATGATTTTCGGCAGGCCCAGACCAACCTTCTCGATCTGATTCAAGAAGGAAACTACGGTCTGATGCAAGCGGTGAAGAAGTTCAACCCCTACAAGGGCGTAAAACTGTCGAGCTACGCGGCCTGGTGGATACGCGCTTATATCCTGAAATACATCATGGATAACAAGAGTCAGGTTAAAATTGGCACCACCGCGGCGCAGCGGAAATTATTCTTCAATCTTAGGAAAGAAATGGACCGCCTGCTCGCGGAATACGATCGCGCCGATCCTAAGATGCTGGCCGATCGCCTGAACGTTCGCGAAAAAGACGTCGTCGACATGCAGATGCGCCTGGCGGGGCCGGATTATTCCCTCGACGCTCCGGTGGGCGAGGAGGAAGGCGAGTTGCGCGGCGCGCAGTTCAGTAGCCCGGCGGCCGGCGCGGACGAGGCTCTCGCGACCGAGGAGATCCGCTCGCGTTTCGCCGAGCATCTCGACGAATTCAAGCAGACCCTGAAAGGCCGCGATCTCGAGATCTTCAACGATCGCATCATCGCCGAAGAGCCGTTGACCCTGCAGGAGATCGGCGATCGCTATAAGGTCACGCGCGAGCGCGCGCGGCAGATCGAAGCCAAGATCATCCAGAGGCTCAAGGGCTTCGTGAAGGATCGCGGCATCATCGATATCGAGAACTAACCTTTCCCGAGAACCGGCAGGCTCGCTCCGGGCTTGCTGTCAAACCCCGATTTAAGCTGGCTCTTGAGGGCGGAAAGCCTCGCCATGTTCACCTGCTTCTTATCCTTCTCGCCGAGCTCGGCGCGTTTCGCCGCGTCGAGTTCCGTAAGGATATTCTCGCTCGGGAGCTCTTCCAGGAAGCGGCTCGGCTTCCTCTCGGACTTTTTGAACTGCGAGAAGCGCTCGCGCGCGTAGCTCAGGTGGAGCTTCTCTTTCGCGCGGGTGAGCGCCACATAGAAGAGCCGCCGCTCCTCGGAGAGGCCGAGCTCGGAATCCCGGCTGTTCTTGTGCGGGAGCTGGTCCTCCTCCACGCCGCAGACGAACACCACCGGGAACTCGAGGCCCTTGGAACCGTGGATGGTCATGAGGGAGACGTGGTTGTCGTTGCCCTTGTCCTTCTCGGCCGCGCCTTCCGAATCGAGGCTCAGCTGGTCGAGCAGATCGAGGAGCTGCAGAGAGCCCTTCTCTTCGAGGCGCGATTCGCCGATCTCCTTGATCCAGGTCGGAAGCCGCTTTAAGGCGTCGAGCTTACGGCGGCGCGAGCCTTCGTGCGAGGTCTTGAGTTTGATCTCATCCTCGAGGCCGAACTCCTTGATGATGCGCCGGCCGCGCTCCTCGAGTTCGGCCGGATCGGTGAGAGGCGCGCTCTGGATGCTCTTGAGCACCGAGGTGAAGTGCAGAGCCGCGGCCTTCACCTTGCTGTCGAGCGGGATGTGCTCGCCGCTCAGGACTTCGAAAGGGCTGACGCCGAGCTCTTTGGCCTTCTCTTCGATCTTCTCCAAAGTCTTGAGCCCTATGCCGCGCGCGGGAGTGTTGATCACCCGCCAGAAGGCGAGGCGATCGCTCGGGTTCACCGAGAGGCGGAAATAGCAGAGGAAGTCCTTCACCTCCTTCCGCTCGAAAAAGCTCGTGCCCCCGTAGACCTTGTAATGGATGTTCTGCTCCCTCAGCGCGAGCTCGATCGCGCGGGACTGCTTGTTGGCCCGGTAGAGGATGCCGACGTCGCGCGGCCTTTTCCCCTGGCCGAGCAGGCCGAAGATCTTCGTCGCGATCCACTTGGCTTCGTTCACGTCGTCGACGTGGGAGGCGAGGGTGATCGGCTCCTCGTTCTTCGAGGCGCTCCACAGCGTCTTGCCCTTGCGGCCCGCGTTGTTGCGGATCACCTTGTTCGCGGCGTTCAGGATCACGTTCGAGCAGCGGTAGTTCTGCTCGAGCTTGATGAGGCGCGTGCCGGCGAACGTTTCCTCGAACTTGTCGAGCGTCTCCACCATCGCGCCGCGCCAGCTGTAGATCGATTGGTCGTCATCGCCGACGACGCAGATGTTCCGGTGTCTTTTCGCCAGCAGCTCGAGGACGTAAAGCTGAGCGAAATTCGTGTCTTGGAACTCATCGACCAGATAATGGGTCCAGCGCTCCTCGAGCTTCTCCCGCACCTCGGGATTATTTTTGAGGAGGAGAGCGGCCTTGAAGATGCAGTCATCGAAATCGATCACGCGATTGAGCTTCAACTGTCTCTCGTAGAGGTCATAAACCGCCGCCAGCACCGCCGGATCCCGATCGGCGAAGTCGCCGGTGATTTCGTGCGGCAAAAGCAGGGCGTTCTTCGCGTTGCTGATGCGCGCGAGGAGGTCTTCCGGTTTATAGAGGCCCTGCCAGCCCCTTTCCTCCAAGGCTTTGCGAATAAGATCGACCTGGTCCGAGGTTCCCGCGAGGGAGAAGCGGGCGTCGAGTCCCAGGAGGGGCGCGAACTCCCTCAGGATGCGCAGGCAGAAGCTATGGAAAGTGCCGATGAAGATGCCCTTGGAAGCCTTGCCGACCAGGTCGTGGAGGCGTTCCTTCATCTCCTTCGCCGCTTTGTTGGTGAAGGT
>JASLCY010000423.1 GCA_030151925.1 Oligoflexus sp. | reverse complement strand
GTTTTGCCTTGGCCTCGTCCTTCTTTACAGGCTCATCGTCTTTACTGGGTGAGCTTTTTGGCTTTTTTTTTATCGTATAGGTGACGGGAATGCGTTCAGTCGGTTTTTTGCGCACGTAATTCGGCGAGAAAATCAGGATCAAGGCGTGGACGAGCAGCGAAAGGGCTATTCCGATCATAAGATAACGCCTACGCCCTTTGGCGTAGGCAACCAGTTGTCCGAGACGATCGTGTTTCATACGCGGCGCTGCTCCCGCCGCGAGTCTAACACTGCTCCCCAGAGGGAACAAGTTGAGAGCCGACGAGACCCAGTACACTCAGCTCGCAGGTCCGAGCGACATACCGTAAAGGTCGCGAATCGCTTCATAATCCCAGTCGGTGATCTGGGCCGTCCCCTGGCTATAACCCATGATCGAGGGATGCAGGGCTTTGCCGGTGGCGGGATCGGTCTTGAACTCGTGGCCGAGCCCGAAGAAATGCCCCGTCTCATGCATCAGGACCGCGCTCGGATCGCCTGAGCTGATTTGAGCCTTCACGGTCGCGTGGCTGGTGAAGAGCATGATGTCGGAGTCGACCAATTTCTTGGTGCCGAGGTTCATGACGGGGAATGTCGCGCCCGCCGTGTAGAAATCGGTGCTGTTTTCCAGCTTCAGAGTATCCACCAGATACACGCAGTGGACGTCGAGGTCCGAGAAGGGCGGATAGGTGGTGCGGACGCCGCCATAGGTCACGGGGCGTTTTTCCGCGGTCGCGGCCGGATCCTGGAGCCAGGCCGTGATGCTGCTCTCGATCGAGGCCTTGGTCTTGTCATCGAAGGTGCCGCAGGCTTCGATCTTGATGTCCTCGCCCCAGGTGACTTTCACCGTATCGTTGAGGAAAGCGAAATCCTTGCTCGCGCGTTCGATCGGCTGAGTGACCGACGAGTCCGCGAAATACATGACGAACAGCGCGCGGCCGTAGGAAGCGTAGGAGTCCATCGACACCAGCAGGCTGAAGGCCTTGCCGTCCGCCTTCAGGCTGTAATGTTGCTCCTTCACCGGCATGCCGCTGATGTCGGTGACCGTGAGTTTGCCGTTCACGACGGTGAAACCCACGGTGAAATCATCCTGCGTAACCGTATCGGGCGTGTAGACGTAGGCGGTGTCCGACTTCTTCACGAAGTTGTATTTCTTCATCTCGAACAGCTTCTCGATCGAATCGTCGGTCTCTTCCGTGCTGTTGTTCTGCTCGACCTGCGAGTAGGTGGTCGGCGCGGCCTGCGGTTCCTGCTCGATAAAAGCCGAGATGCCGCTGACATGGAAGCCGTTGAAGGTGCCGTAGTTATCCGGAGTGAGGAAGCTGGGTGCGGTCTGCGTGCCTTCCACCAGGCTCAGCGGATTGCCGTGCACGAAGTAGGTGACCATCGATTTCTTGTGGCTTTTGCCGGCACAACCCGTGCCCGCGAAAATCGTCAGGGTTGCAGCCGCGCTGAGGCATGCGGCGCGCAAGGACGCGATCATAGACTCTCCTTCGAGACTCATGAGAGCTGGGGAGCGGCTTCAGACGGGAAGCCGCTCCCCAGCTCGGATAGATACCGGCGTTTCAAGTTTTGCTGGAACGATTCGAGCGTCCAGGCTTCGTCCGAAGCCGCGCAGTCGGGTCCGGCCATGAAAACCCGATAGGAATGCCCAGCGATTTCCATCGTGGCGAAGCCGTATTCTTCGCCTTCGTATTCGACGAGTCTTCTCCACGATACTTCCGAACAATCATGATATAAATGAAATATTGTTGTACTGTGGGGATCGCTGCGGAGGAGCGGATAGGAAGCGCCCTGGATGCGCATAGAGGCCCAGCCCTTGACAGCGGCCGTCCCATAGAATTTATCGTGAATATCATGACCTGCGATTAAAGTGAGTATGTCGCGGTCGCGAAGTGTGCCATAGAACGCTATATTCATTGGGAAATTAGGCCTTTAGGTCTATTGAGTATCACAGCAGTATGCAGAATCTACGCTTAATTGGCAAGGCAAGTTACTCTTTGCGGAGGTCGCGAGTGCAGGAATCTTTATTAGCAGCCGCTCATCAGATCTGGGAGCATGCCGCCGCCCATATAGATACTTTAAAGCTCATCGATCGTTCAAAGCTCTTCGAGCGCATCCAGGAACAAGCGGCGCAGACGACGCCTGAGGCCTCGGAATTCGATCTGGCCGCGCGCCTGGTGATGCGGAACGTCTGGGAGCTTCATCCGCTGCACGCAAGGCTCGCGAAGCAGATGGGCGAATGGAAGCCCCACGATGAGCAGGGCAAGGCGATCACGCAGGCCTGGGATATCCTCCCGCAGCGCCTCGTGGAGAAACACTGGGACATCGTGAAGAAGGCCGCGGTCCGCCTGCACATCCCGACCGAAGTCGAAAACGAGGCGGAGTTCCAGGAGCTCATGGGCGTGGGGCGCGAAGCGCTGTTCATCGCGGCGCAGAAGTTCTTCCGGAAACCGAAGGGCCCCTTCAAGAACTACGCGTGGAATTACATAAGGGAAGCGATGCGCGAGGAGCAGCGCAATCGCCATCCCGTCCCGCCCAGCGTCCTGAAGAAACTCGCGGCGCTGTCGCGCCTGCGCGAGGAGTACCATCTCCGCGACCTGCGCCTGACGAAGGAGATCATCCAGCGCGAGCTGCGCGTGAACGATAACGAGATCGGCGAGCTGCTGGCGACCGAAGCGGTCTGGGGCTCGGGGCAAGCGTTCGAGCACGACCACGTGCTCGAGGATCTCGAGGTCGCGGACCACAGCGTGGACCAGCTCGGGATGATGCTCGAGGTGGAGAACGCGAAGATGCTCGAGGCCGCGATGGAAAACCTCGATGAGCCGGATTCCAGCATTATCCGCAAGCTGTACTTCGAGGAGCGCAGTTATCGCGAGGCCGCGGAAGAGCTCGGCATGAGCCTGCCGGCGTTCAAGCGCAACCATAAGCGCGCGATCGAGTCGATGCGCAGCTACTTCGAAGCGGATCGGGTTCTGGAAGCGGAGAACGAAGGCGACGAGGCCTGATTCATGAGCGGCTTCGGGATGAGGGTGGGCATCCTGGAGCGCAAAGTCCTCCCGAAGGAGAACTATCGATTTGCGAGGGAACCCACCATTGAATTGGTGGGTTCCCT
>JASLCY010000172.1 GCA_030151925.1 Oligoflexus sp. | reverse complement strand
AGAGGAAGAATTGGAGCGTGGCTTTACCGCGCTCTTTGCCGCCGTACATTCCGATGAGGAGATAGGCCGGCACGAGGATCACTTCCCAGAAGATGTAGAAGAGGAAGAGGTCCTGCGCGAGGAAGGTCCCGAGGGCGCCGGTCTCCATGATGAGGACGAGGGCGCTCATGTGTTTTTGCATCTTGCGGGTCGCTTCGGTCTGCTTCCACGTGCCGATAAAGGCCAGCGGCGTGAGCAGGGCCGTGAGCAGCACCAGCGGGAGGTTCAGACCATCGAGGCCGAGCTCGTAGTGGATGCCGAGAGCCGGGATCCAGTCGAGGGACTGATGGAATTGATAGGGCTCGGTGCCGTGCGCATCGAAATTCTGCGATAACCAGAGAGAAAGACCGGCAACGATCAGACTGACGAGCACCGCGAGGTGGCGGCTCTTATCCTCGAGGCTTTTCGGCAGAAGGAGGATAAGCAGGCCGCTGATCGCGGGCAATAGGACGATCCATGAAAGTATCTGACTCATACGGCAACCCAGTAGATGAGAATTCCAACCACAACAGCAAGGCCTGCCACCATTGAAAGCATATACACTTGAATATCGCCGCTCTGGGTCACGCGCAGGCGTTCGCCCGCGAGACCGGTGGAAGCGCCGAGCCAGCCGCCGATATTGCCCATAAAGCTGTTTTCAAAGGCTGAGACGACCGTGCGGGCGAGCCAGTAGACCGGCTCGACCACGACCTTGCGATAGAACTGATCCATAAAATGCGTGCCGGCGAAGAGTTCGCGTCCCACGCCCTGCTGGAAGCTGAAAGGCTTCAGCACCGAGTAACCGAGGCCCAAACCGATCAGGGCGATCAGCACCGCGATCCCTGAGACCGCGAGCTCCGAGAGCGGCCCCTCGTGAGCGACCGCCTCGGGGACGAGACCGTCGAGCCAGCCCGCGAGAAGGTGCGAATGCTCGAGGCCGAGCCAGTGGCCCATTTCGTGCGGCAGGCCGAGGAAACCGCCGAAGGTCGCGAGCAGCGCGAGCACGATCAAAGGCAATGTCATGACCCAAGGCGATTCATGCGGATGCACCTTGGAGCGGAGTTCGCCCCAGAAGGTCTGGGCTATCATGCGCATCGTGTAGATGCCCGTGAGCAAGGCCGCGACCAAGCCCATCCCGAAGAGGATGAAACCGCCCCGCGGCGCCGCGAGGCTGTAATAGTGGAACTCGTCCTTGGAGAAGAAACCGCTGAAGATCGGCAGGCCGGCGATCGCCGCGCTGCCGACGAGCATCACGATGTAAGTCACCGGCATGTATTTCGCGAGGCCGCCCATCTTCCGCATATCCTGCTCGCCTTCGCAGCCGTGGATCACGGAGCCCGCGCCGAGGAAGAGCAGAGCTTTGAAGAAGGCGTGGGTCATAAGGTGGAACACCGCGGTCTGATAGGCGCCGACGCCGAGGGCGAGGAACATGAAACCGAGCTGCGAGACGGTCGAGAAAGCGAGCACTTTCTTGATATCGGTCTGCGCGAGCGCCAGCACGCCGCCGAGCAGGGCGGTAAAAGCGCCGGTATAAGCGACGAGAGTCATCACCGCGGGCGTGAGCTCGAAGAGGAAGGCCATGCGCGCGAGCAAATAAACGCCCGCGGTCACCATGGTTGCGGCGTGGATAAGGGCGGAGACCGGCGTCGGACCGGCCATCGCATCGGGCAGCCACACGTAGAGCGGAAACTGCGCGGATTTACCGGTCGCCCCGAAGAAGAGCAGGACCGGGACGAAGGCGAGCAGGCCGAGTTCGGCCGGATTCACTTTGCCGACCAGCTCAGCGAAGTCGAGCGTGCCGGTCTGCGCGTAGAGCAGCAGCATGCCGATCATAAAACCGAGGTCGCCGACGCGGTTGACGATAAAGGCCTTGCGGGCCGCGTCGGCATTCGCCGTTTCCTTGTACCAATAGCTGATGAGCAGGTAGGAGCAGAGGCCCACGCCTTCCCAGCCGAAGAAGAGGAAGAGGAGGTTGTTGCTCAGGACGAGCATGAGCATCGCGAAACAGAAGAGGTTCAGGTACGCGAAGAAGCGCGAGACGCCCTTCTCGTGGCCCATGTACGAGATGCTGTAGAAATGGATGAGGCTGCCGATGCCGGTGATGATCAGGGTCATCACGGAGCTCAGGCGGTCGATCTTCAGGCTCAGGGAGACCGACAAGCGGCCGAAATCGATCCAGACCCACTTCGCCGATTGCAGCGGCGTTGGATCGAGCTGGAGAGCGAAGAAGGCCTTCACGGCCAGGATGAAGCTCACCACCATCGCGAGGGTCGCGAGGCCGCCCGAGACGGCGGCGCTGGTCTTACGGATTCCGCCCGAGGCGAGAGGCATTACGATTCCGTTCAGCAAAAATCCGATCAGCGGGATGACGAGTATCCACAGAGGCAGATCCGAGACGACATTCATGGGCTTAGCTCCTCAGTACCGTGGTGTGATCGGTCTTGATCGATCCGAAGTTACGGTAGACGTTGATCAGGATCGACAGTCCGACCGCCGATTCAGCCGCCGCGATGGTGATGATGAAGAACACCTGCACCTGCCCGTTCAGCTGCGCGAGCTCGCGCGCGAAGGTCACGAAGGAAAGGTTCACCGCGTTGAGCATCAGTTCGATGCCCATCAGCATGACGATCGTGTTGCGGCGCAGGATGAGCGCGAGCAGCCCCATGCAGAAGAGATAAGCCGAGAGTATGTGCAGAAGCGTTGGCGTTGACATGGCTCAATCCACCTTTCTTTTCGCGAGGACCAGCGCGCTCGCGACCGCCACGAGGAGGAGGAGCGAGATGAATTCGAATTGAACGTAGGCCTGCGAGAAGAGATGGCCGGAGACGGCCACCACGTTGCCGCCGACCGCGCGGATCCGTTCGAGGGTCATGTCGCCCGGCGCCGGGACGCGGGTCTCCTGGCCCCATTTCACGAAGGTGAAGGCGATGAAGGCGAAGAGCAGGACGGCGAACGCGCCGGCCGCGAGGGTGCGCGGCGAGGTGAATTTGAACTCGCGCTCCTCTTCGTTCATGTTGAGGAGCATAATCGAGAAGACGAAGAGGACCATGATCGCGCCGGCGTAGACGATGGCCTGCAGCGCGGCGATGAAGTGCGCGCCGCTCAGGCCGTAGATGCCGGCGAGGCCGACCATCATGATCACCAGCGAGAACGCGCTGCTGATCGGGTTCTTCGAGAACACGGTAAAGGCCGCGAGGACGGCGACGACGAGCGAGACGATGGCAACGACTGGATCAACCACGGCCTTTGACCTCCCGTTTCAAGTGGTCGAGATCGTAAACTGCGGTCTCGCGGTTCAGGGTCGCGAGCTCGTAGTTGCGAGACAGTTTGATGGCATCCTTCGGGCAGGCTTCTT
>JASLCY010000381.1 GCA_030151925.1 Oligoflexus sp. | reverse complement strand
GAACGCAAAAAAGGCTGCCGAGAAACTCAGCAGCCTCATTCTTAACTCGTTAACCGAATGCCATTGGTTCCAAACGGAACGGGCTTTTTTACTACCGTCGACTCAAACTCACTGCGCGCCGGATTCCTGCGGGGCGTTCAGCTCGTCGATCACTTCCTTCTGCTGCGCGACGTCCTTCAGGTCGTTCAGCAGCAGGCGGAGGTTGGCGGTCATCTCACGCTGGGAGTTCTCGATGAAGGCGACCTGCACCGGCACCGGCAGGCGGGCGAGCATCGCGGCGAAAGCCGCGCGATTCTCGGGAATATGCTTCTCGAGGACGGTGTTCGCCATATCCGCGAGGCCGCGGTTGCGAGACACCGCGAACAGGAACAGGCTCGGTACGCCCGGATGCGTCACGGGAATCGGATTCTCCATCAGGAACCGGAAGATGACGGTGCAGGTATAGACGTTCACCGACTTCTGGTTGAGCTGGCGGAGGTCTTCGAGATCCGCCTTCATCAGATAATTGAAGAACGGGTTGACCGCACCCTTGGGATTCAAGATGAGCATCGCCTGCGCGTATTCGGGCGAACCCTGCAGGTCGAGGCCGCGGACGAGGAAGGTGAACGAGCCCTTCATCTGGTTCTCTTGCAGCGCCTTCGCCATCTCCGGATCGAGGATCTCGTCCTCGCGGTTGTCGTTCAGCGCGCGGTTCAGGACGTTATCGATCACCGTGCTGATCTCGGCCGACGGCTTCACCGCCGACAGGCGCCAACCGATCTTGCGCGTCCAGGGGCTGCGCGAGACGAGGAGCGAACGGATCACCTTAGGATCGATCCGCTGATTCGAATACACGTACATGTTCGCGGCGTGGCCGAGCTCGGCATACGTGAGCTTCTCGTTGTTGGTGGTGAGATCGGTCTCGGTGAGCCTCGAGAGCTTCGGCAGCTCCTGCCTGTCCTTCGCGAGGTCTTTCACGCGCTGCATCGTATCTTCGCCGAAGGTCCTGGCGTAACCGTAGGCCTCGCCCAAATCCATATCGCGGGTGATAGTCGGCTTCTCGACTTCCTGCTTATCCGTCTGGCAGCCCGCGAGCGCGAGCATCAGGACGCTGAGTCCGGGCAAAAGGAATTTATTCATCCGTCCCATAAATCTCCCTATTGAACCTTGGCCGAGGCTTTCGACCATTCGATCTTTATTTTACCGCCAAACGACTCTTCCAGTCTCGCCTGCCACCCAGAAAGATCCGGCTCGCGGGCGACCCCGAGGCCGAGCGTGGGCACGGACCAGCGGATAGAGGTCAAACCCAGCTCCCGATTGGCCTCGGCCCAGAGCTTGATATCGATCTTCTGCGGCGGCAGCTTCTGGCCGCTCGTTTGGAAGGCGATGCCGAGGGCCGCGGCGAGGCGTTTCAGGAAAACGTCCGGCCAATCGACCTTCACCCGGGACTGGCCCGAGGCCAGGCTCGCCATCACTTCGCGGAGGAAACCGAGCTGCGATTGCAGATGTAGCAGGTACCAAATGAGAATGACAAAAGTAATCGCGGAAACTATGTGAAAGATCAGATTAACACTGACCACATTGGCACCTTTCTTATGTCTCTTGGACGCCTTATTGATTATCGCATAAAGAATGTCGCAATGCGCGAGCACCGGAGTTAGCTCCTATGGCTAATGAGGAGCGGAGCCGACCGATAAACGCAGCGACATTCTTTATGCGACGATCAATCCTAGCGCAGCGAGAGGGGTATCGACCAGGGCAAAAGCTCGCGCGAAAGACGTCTTGAGATTAGGACCTTAAGGGGGTATCGTGCCCCAGGTAAGGTTCTAATATATTGGCGGTACAGCTCTTGTCGCTCAAAAGCATGACGGCTTTCGGTAGTGGAGAACTCAGCACGGCGCAGACTCAGTATCGCTGTGAAATCCGTACGCTTAATTCTCGCTTTTGCGACATCTCGATAAAACTGCCCCGCAGCCTCCTTGCCCTCGAACCAAAACTCCTTACATTGATTAAGAGTCGCCTGCCTCGCGGCAAGGTCGATGTGTTCTTCGACGTGAGCCAAATGGATAAGACCGCGCACCTCCCGTCCCTGAATCCCGATGCCGCGGCGCATTACCTGCGGATTGGCGCGGAATTAGCCAAGCTAAATCCAGGACTTAAAGCGCTCTCGACGTACGATCTCTTAAAACTCGAAGGCACGCTCGAGTCGGGGCGCCCGACGTCCTCCGAAGCGCAACTCAAGAGTCATGAGAGCTCGATCTTCGCCGTGATAAACCAGGCCCTCGATCGCGTCATCGAACAACGCGAAAGCGAAGGCGCGGTTCTCAGGGCCGCGCTGGAGAAGCTGGTCGAAGCGGTAAAAGCCGATCGCGAAGCGATCCTGGCGAAACGCGAGACGATCCAGGCCGCGCTCTACGAGACCTACAAAAAGCGACTCGAACGTCTTCTCGGCATCGTGCAGGACAGTGCTCCCGGAGCTTTGGCCGCCGTCCCCGAGGAACGCCTGCTCGCTGAAATCGCGATCCTCACCGATCGCGCGGACATCGAGGAAGAGCTTACCCGGCTAAAAGCGCATGAAGACGAATTTCTTCGTATCCTCCATAATGAGGAGGAAGCGGGCCGGAAACTCGATTTTCTGTGCCAGGAGATGCATAGGGAAGTGAACACCATCTCCAGCAAACTCACGCAGCTCGAGATCCAAACGCACTCCTTGACCCTCAAGCAGACGATCGAGCGCCTAAAGCAGCAAGTCCAAAACATCGAGTGAGGCCTGCCCGCGCCGGCCCTTTTCCACGAGGCATTCTATGACTGTTTTCGTAGTCTCAGCACCTTCAGGCACCG
>JASLCY010000310.1 GCA_030151925.1 Oligoflexus sp. | reverse complement strand
CGATCGAATTGAACGTGACGGCTCCGCTGCGGCTCATGAATCTCGTCATCGGCGCGTTCCGGGATATCCCGATCCGCGTGGTGAACGTCTCGAGCGGGGCGGCTCATAAGCCTTATCAGGGGTGGTCGGTCTATTGTTCGAGCAAGGCCGCGCTCGCCATGTCCTCGAAGGTGCTGGCGGCGGAGATGGAAGCGCAGGGACGGGACGTCAAGGTCGTGAGTTTCTCGCCGGGGCCGATCGATACGCCGATGCAGAACGAACTCAGGAAAAAGAAGGTCGAAGACTTCCCGCAGGTCGAACGTTTCGTGCGGCTCTACGAGGAAGGCAAGCTGCGGCCTGTGAAAGACGCCGCCGCCGCCCTCATGCGAACGGTGGACAGAACGGATCTGCCCTATTTCCTCGAAGCGGAGCCTTAACGGAAATAAACGCAGGACACGCAGAGGCGCCTCACGCCATGACCGATGCGCCGCAGCCAGCGGGCGCTGCGCGGGGCCGAAAGCCCGATCTTCGCGGCCAGCAGCTGATATTTGGCCAGGCGCGGATTGTGCTCGAGCAGATATTGCCAGGCCTCTTCACCCTGCAGGAAACGGCCGGCGGCCACGACCCTCAATTCCCTGGGGACGATCTCGCGCCAATCCAGGGGCGCTTCGCCCGGCACCTGATAGTCCTGCCAGGCCACGAATCGCCAATTCTTCTGGCTCTCCTCCTGAATCACGTCCGCTAAAGCCCGGCAGACCGTGCAGACGCGATCGAAGAGCACGATGACTTCACCCGTTTCACGCATAAAAAAGCCCCCCGTGTTTATTTTAACACGGGGAGCCCCCATCAAGCAGACTTCAGGTGCTTATTCCGTCAGAGCGCGTCCGACGTTCAAACGTCCTCCGGTCAAGACCTTGTTCTTCATATTCGAGATCGGGTCGACCGTCTTCATCAGTTGCTCCTTGAGCTCGAGGCCGGTCCAATCAGGATGCGCGGCCTTCAGCAGGGCGGCCGCGCCAGCGACCACGGGCGCCGCCATCGAGGTTCCGCTCATCGACTCATAACCGCTGCCGAGCACGGTCGAATAGATGTCCGAGCCCGGAGCCGCGAGATCCACGGTCGTCGCCCCGTAGTTCGAGTAGAAAGCGAGGCGGTCGCTGCTGGTCGAGGCGGCTACCGAGAGGATCCCGTCGATGTCGTAGCTCGCCGGCAGCACCGGTTTCTTGTCGTTGTTCGAGAGCTCGTTGCCGGCCGCCGCTACGAAGAGGTGGCCCGCATCGGTGTTGGCCTTGATCGCTGTGAGCAGCACGTCCTCGTCACCGGCGTCGTCGGCCGAATCCGAATCGTCGACCGTACCGCCCCAGCTGTTGCTGGTGATGTCGAAGCCCATCTTCGTCGCGTATTCGATCGCCTGGACGGCTCCGGCCGTATCGCCTTCACCCGTCTTGCCGTTGATGAACTTGAGGCCCACCAGGCTCACGTCCCAATTGATGCCCGAGCCGCCCACACCGTTATTGCCCTTGGCGCCGATGATGCCCGCGCAGTGCGTGCCGTGGCCGTGATCGTCCATGGGATCGTTGTCGTTGTTCACGAAGTCCCAGCCGTGCCAGTCGTCGACGTAACCGTTGCCGTCGTCGTCGATGCCGTTCGTGGCCTTGTCGTTGCCGTTGGCGTCGAGGCCGGTCTCGCCGGGATTCGTCCAGTAGTTGGGGGCGATGTCGGGGTGCTTGTAGTTCACGCCGGTGTCGATGATCGCGACGATCACGTCCTTGCTGCCGGTGGTGACGTCCCACGCGGCGGCATCGTTTATTATCTTATGTTGATATTGCTTGGAGAGCGAAGGGTCGTTCGCCGCGAGATTCATCTTGAACACGCGGTTCGCCTGGATCGAGCTTACCGCCGGATTGCTGCGCAGGGCTTTGAGGTTCGCCGCCGAGCGGTCGGAGCTGAGCTTCACGAGGTACGCGGGCGAGGACTCGAACGCGCGGACCTCTTCGATGCCGGCCGCGCGGAGGAACGCGCGATTCCCGGCCGCCTTATCCTTGAAGACCACGATATATTCACCTTCGCGATGCGGCCCCTTGAAACCATAGAGGGGCGCGTCCGCCAAGGCATTTCCGGCGAACATCGACAGCGAAGCCCAGAGCAGCACGGCAAACGATCTTTTCATGATCGGCTCCTAACAGTGGAATAACGATGTGAGAATGATGGCAATCAATAAAATCGCACGGCTGAATGAGACCGTCAATCCAATCCTGGCAAATATTTCGAAAAAATCGCGGAAGTTGTCAAAACGCGAAGCCGAAGCCGCTTTGCGGCAGGCATAGGCACCGTCCTCCATATCGGCTACAATTTTTGAATGGACTTTGACCTTCCCCTCATAGCCGAGAGTATGAAGCGATGGCGAAGCGTGTTCTTTCCCTTTGTAAATCCGATAAGCGCGACGCCGTAAAGCGCGCGATGTCGAGCGCTCATTTCAAAGTGAGCTTCATCAGCGCGCTGAGCGAGGTCTCGGCGGCCGTCCATAATTTCAAGCCCGACCTCTTCATCCATGATTGGGGCGCCCAGGACGAATCGCAGGCGCGGCAGTTCCATCTGAAGATGGGGCAGAGCACGCAGGCCATCGACCTCTCGCGCATCCTGCTGGTCCCCGAGGTGACGCCGCAGCTCCTCGCCTTCGCGAGCGACGCCATGGTCGAGCGCCTGCAGAGCTACGGTTCGGTATCCCTGACCCTCGGGCAGGAAGCCAAGATGCTGCTGGATTCGCGGGAGACGAGCGAATTGCAGAAGTTCATGCGCGAGACGAAGCTCGACACCTTCCAGTACAACCAGAAGGCGATCGACAAGAAGATCGAGGACCTCTACGAGAAGTTCGGGCACGATCCCAAGGTCAAGATCGAGTACGCGAACCTCCTCTTCCGCCAGGGCTCCTATCAGAAGGCCATGGTGCTCGCGCAGGAGCTGCTGAATCGCGACGCCCTGAACCTCAGGGCGACCAACCTCCTCGCGCGTGTGAAGATGAAGCTCGGGCATTGGGACGAGGCGTTGAGCCTCCTGCAGCGGGCGAACAGCTTAAGCCCCGCGAACCCGGGGCGGCTCGTGATGATAGGCGACGCCCTGTTCGGCAAGGGCGACCTCGATGCCGCGCTCACCAATTACCATCAGGCGATGTACCTGGATTCGGACCGTTCCGCGGAAGCGGGCCGGCAGATCGGGCGAATCAAGCTCGCGAAGGGCGAACTCGAGGAGGCCGTGATGTTCTTCAAGAGCGCGGTCTCGGAAGAGGAGTCGGCGGGCTTCTTCAATAACGCGGCCGTGCAGGCCGCTCGCACGAGCCAATTCGGGGAGGCCTTGCGGCTCTACGAATCGGCTTTGCAGACCCTCAAGACCGACCGGCTCAAGCCGCTCATCTTCTTCAACATCGCCCTCACCCACATGCGCCTCGCGGATAACGCGAGCGCGATGAAAGCCCTGAAGAAAGCCCTGCAGTATGATCCGGGGCACGAGAAATCCACGATGCTCCTGAACAAGCTCAGGGGCGTGAAGGCCTCGTGATCAGGCTTCGCGCGGCCCCGGTTTTTTCGTGCTGAAGTAAAGCATGACGATCGTGATCAGCAGGCAGAGCGGAGCGAGCAGGAAGGCGTTTTCGATGCCGAGCGCGTCGGCGATCTTCCCGACCGTCTGATGCATGATCGCCAGCATCCCCTGGACGCCGACGAAGAGATAGACCGTCATCGCTTTCCAGTGCTCCGGGAAATCGCGGCTCACCTTGGCCATGAACAGCGGCACGAACGGCCCGAGCAGGCCCATAAGGGGCAGCGCCCAGCTTTGCCCCTGCTGCCCCAGGATCCCGAAGACCACGCCGGAGATCAGGCAACCGTAGAGGATGGCCTCCTCCCACTTCGGTTTCGCGAACAGGAAACAGAGGAAACGCGAGCCGGCCATGAACGCGAAGAACCGCATGCCATAGATAGCCGCCGCTGCCGGCGACTGCCCCTGTTTGCCGACGAGCAGCGTGCTCATCCACATCGAAGTCAGCACCTCACCACCGACATAAATCGCGAACAGCGCGACCATAGCCAGGGCCTTGGGGCTCATCTTCGCGGCTTCGGGAGTCAGCTCCTTCACGCTCGCTTTCTCTTTGGGCAGGAGGATCGCATAGGCGACGCCGAGGCCGGCGATCGCGACCGAACAGCCGACGAGCATCCAGGACCAATCGATGCCGCGGCGCACGAGCTCGCTGAAGACCAGCGGCCCCAGCAACGAACCGAGCCCGTACATGATCTGCTGGAACGAGAGGTTCTTGGCCCTCTGCGCTTCGGTGCTGCCTTTGATCGTTAGGATATTGCACATGGTGCCGATCAGGGAGACCGAGGCGCCGACCATCGCGCCGAAGACGAGCAGGAGCGCCACGGAATTGATGAACGGCGCCATCAATCCCGGGATGATGGAGAAGGCCGCCGTTCCAAGCGCTACCGAACGCTCATTGTAACGGCGCAGCAGGACGCCCATGTAATAGGTTGCGATCACCGCCGCCACGCAGCCCAGGGTGAGGAAAGTCCCGGCGGTTTCGTAGGGGATGCTGAGCTTTTTGCAAAGCACGGGGAGGATGGGCCCGCGGCTGTTGTCGAGGAACGAGATGATGAACAGGCTCGCGATGCCCGAGATGATGAATCCGAGGTGCGAGCGTTCTGCGGCGGCGGACGAGGTGGTTGCGCTCAAGTCTTCGGCTCCGATCAGGGTATGGCCATCTTACGGCAGACGAAGCCCTTGAGATAGAGCGACTCCGGGAACGTGAGCAGGACCGGGTGATCGTCCGCCTGCGAGAGGTGCTCGATCACCTGCAGTTCGCAGCGGGCGTCGACGCTGGCGCCGAAGAGCACCTTCTGGAAGAGGTCGCGGCTCAAGAGGCCCGAGCACGAGAAGCTGGCGAGCAGGCCGTCGTCGTTCAGGAGCTGCAGCGCGATCAGGTTGAGGTCTTTGTAACCGCGGCAGGCGCGGTCGATATGCTTGCGGTCGCTGACGAACTTCGGCGGATCCATGATGATGAGATCGAACCTCTCGCCGGCCTCGCGCAGGGTGCGGAGATACTTGAAGACGTCGGCCTGCGCGGTCCGGTGCCGATCGGGATCGAGGCCGTTGCGCAGCACGTTCGCGGATGCGATGTCGAGCGCGGGACGGCTCTCGTCCACGCTGACGACTTCGGTCGCGCCGCCTTTCAGCGCGGCGACGCTGAAGCCGCCGGTATAGGAGAAGCAGTTCAGCACGCGGCGGCCCTTCGCATAGCTGCGGATGCGATCGCGCGCCACGCGTTGATCGAGATAGAAGCCGGTCTTGTGGCCTTCCCAGACGTCGACGCCGAGGCTCATGCCCTGCTCGAGGATGGTGAGGCCGCCCTCGGGGAGCTCGCCTTTGACGAGCGCCTTGCGCTCCTCGAGGCCCTCTTTCTTGCGGATCGCTTCATCGCTGCGTTCGACGATGAGCGTCGGCTGGAAGATCTCGTCGAGGGCTTCGATCAAAGGCTCGCGCATCAGCTCCATGCCGCGCGTGAGGATCTGGAAGACGATCGCCGTCCCGTAGAGGTCGACGATGAGGCCGGGCAGCAGATCGGCTTCCGAAGCCACGATGCGCGCCGCGGTCTGGGCCTCGCTCAGGAGATCCTTACGGCGGCCGTAGGCCTGCGCGATGCGCGACCGGAGGCTTTCGCGGTCCCAGCTGAAGTCCTGCTCCCAGCTCAACACGCGGGCGGAGAGCGAGGTCTCGGGATTGAAATAAGCGTAGGCGAGGAAGTTGTTTTTATGATCGTGGACGCTGTAGGCGCCGGGATGCTTGGGGGCATGCTGCAGGGCGCCGGAGAAGATCCAGGGGTGGCGGTTCCTGAGAGACTTTTCTTTGCCGGCTTTTAGAACGATTTTTTGCATGACGCCCTCCTTGTGCACGAAGGGCGACAATCTAGCATAAAAGTTTGGAAAGGAAAGAGAAATCGGGGGCGGGGCCCCGATTCATTGCGCGACTTTATTGACCCGGAATGCGGTCGCGGTGGCGACATCGCAGTTGACCTGCGCGAGGCTCTTGTCGGCCTGGATGGCGAAACAGAGCTGGCTCTTCAGGTTCTGCAGCAGGAAGTCGGCATCATTGATGCCGAGTATGTAGAATTGCTGGTAAACGTCGCCGTCCACGCACGCGGTCTGCATCAGTTTTGCTCCCGCCTGGGCCGAGCTGCCTTGCACGGCGAAGCATTTTCCGCTGCCGGAAGCCTTGATCCGATAGAGGCCGGTCGGGTCGGTCTCATAGAACGTGAAGGACTGCTGACCGGTCGTCTTGCAGGTACCCGAGGTGATGAGCGCGCCGTCGGCCAGGCTCTGGTCTTTCACCTGCAGGCATTGATCGCCTTTGAACAGGGTAAAGGGCCCGAGGCCCGCGGAAGCCGTCGCGTCTCCGCTCTGGGTTCCGGTACCGTCGGTGCCGCTCACGACAGTCCCGTTCGAGCCGTCGGCTCCGTTCGCCGTCTGCTGGTTCTTCTCGTCGAGTTCTTTTTGCAGCTGCTCGTTGCGTTTCCGCGCGTCTTCGAGAGCTTTCTGCGCCGCTGCCCACTTGTCCTCGAGCTCTTGGGCGCGGGCGACGAGTGTCGCCTTCTGGGTGCGGGCGAGGTTGATCTTGTCGATCAGCTCGTTTTTCTGCGCGGTCGAGAGGTTCTCGCCGCTTTCGAGCTTCTGTTCGAGCGTCGCGATCACGAGGTCGAGCGACGCCTGGGCCTTGGCGTTTTCCTGCCGTTCGACGTCGATGTCCTGCGCGGCCGTGAAGTCGGCCGTTCCGGGGAGGACGATGCCGGTCGTGTCGGTCAATTCCAGTTCCTGACGCTTGCAGGCCGCAGCGGCTACGAGCGAGGCGGATAAAAAGATCGTCAATGGCCAAGCTTTCATATGGAACTCCCCGAGTGTCGCGATACCTGGTCTTTGCTTGAAGCGTGCCAAAAC
>JASLCY010000291.1 GCA_030151925.1 Oligoflexus sp. | reverse complement strand
GGCATCCTCACCAGGATCGATGGTTTCACCTTCGCGCCGGAGCATACGCTCTTCACGCCTCACCCGGGGGAATGGCAAAGGCTCGAAGCGGGGATCAAGTCCCCCGCCTCCGTGAATGACCTCTTAGCCATGACCGAGAAGCTGGCGAGCAAGGGCGTTTCGTCCCTCTACAAATCGTCGACTCCGCTCGCCCTCAGCCCGGGGCGGGTGAGTTTCATGACCCGCGGCGATAATCGTTTGGGTCGGGCCGGCAGCGGCGATGCGCTGGCGGGCCTGATCCTCGGTCTGGCGGCAACTCCGCGAAGCCTCCACGATTTGGCCGTAATCGCGCAGAATATGCTGGCTAACGCCGCGAATCAGCACGCACGCAGTTATTCTCCGCTCGAAGTCTTAGAGACGTTGTAATTCGCTGAGACCCCGATTAGAAGGATACTGGAGGAATCACCTATATGT
The DNA here is from genome assembly GCA_030151925.1 of Oligoflexus sp. Lineage (GTDB taxonomy): Bacteria > Bdellovibrionota_B > Oligoflexia > Oligoflexales > Oligoflexaceae > Oligoflexus. Next base: position 2,210 of record JASLCY010000291.1, on the reverse strand, counting down.
ATCAGATGCCTGGATCGGTAATATTGCCATACAAAGGGAAGGCGCCGAAGTTCGGTTCGGGCGTATTTCTTGCCAGCGGTGCGCATGTGATCGGCGATACGGAGATAGGCGAGGACTCCAGCCTCTGGTTCAATGTCGTCGTGCGCGGCGATTGCCATTTCATAAGGATCGGCCAACGCACGAACGTGCAGGACAACACGACGATTCACGTAACGAACTCGCGTTTTCCGACCCTGATCGGCGACGACGTGACGATTGGCCATGGCGTGGTTCTGCATGGCTGTAAAATCGAAGGCCGCAGCCTCATCGGCATGGGTTCCATCATCATGGACGACGTGACGATCCCGGAGCGCTCGCTGGTCGCCGCGGGCTCTCTCGTGACGCCCGGCAAGACCTTTAATCCCGGCATGCTTATCAAGGGCAACCCGGCGCGCGAAGCCAGGCCCCTGACCGAAAGAGAACTCTTCGAGATCGACCGTTCCGTCCAGTACTACCTGGAATACAAGCGAGGTTACATCCCAAGTTGAATCACACATACGAAAGCCATCTCAGCTCTTTCAATATCCCTCACCTGCCCATGGTCCTCACCGAGGCCTTCGCCGTGCATTGCCAGGCGGAATCCATGGAGAGCCTCGCGGCCATGACCGTCGACCGCCTCGCCGAACGGGCGAAGATGCCGGCGAAGGACGTGTTGCAGCGATTGCAGAGGATACAGACGATGGCGGCGGACGTGGAGATCACGGGGCCGGAGCTCGCGGAGAAACTCGTGAGCAGGTCCTCGCGGATCTTCCTTCTCGATGTGCGGGCGCCCTGGGAATACGAGATTTGCCATATCGAAGGCTCTGAGCGGCTGGCGGGCCTCGATCTCGCGCAGATATTCGGCGGTCTCAAGGAACTTGAAGTCATCACGATTTGCCATCACGGCATCCGGTCGCTCTCCGCGGCCTTCTACCTGCGGGAAGCAGGCCTGCCGCGCGTCCGTTCGCTCGAAGGAGGCCTCGACCTCTGGGCTAGGACGGTGGACAAGGCCATGCGCCGCTATTAGATAAATCTTACTTACGAGCGGTGAGAGCCGAGCTGCCGTTGACCGGATAGTAGTAATCCATGGTCGCGCGGATATTCATTTGGTCGGCCTCTTTCAGGTGGAAACGATCCGCGTTGCTCAGCTCGTGCATATAAGCCTCGCGTTCCGCGCCGCTCGTGCCTTCGAGCCCGAGCATGTCCTTCATGCGAATCAGAGCGAAGTTTTGGTTGCAGTGGATCTCGATCTCGTGAGCGAGGGTCGATCCCAGGACCGCCCAGCTGGTGAAGGCGGCCGGCCCGATGGTGACTTCGAGTTTCTGGCCCCAGCCGCTCATGGTGGTAAGGCCGCGATCTTCAAGCTTCATGTCGAGGCGAGGAGCCTTCGCATTGGTAGGGACTTCGATGCCGAACATCTCGAGGGCGATGTTGATGCTCTCCTGGGTCATAGGCGGCTTGCTGGCCGGCGGCACTACGGTGACCACTTCGATGTTCCTGGCGAACTGCTCCCTGAGCTCCAGCTCGTTGCGAGCGAGGAATATGCTGGAGATCGATACCAACGCGAGGATGAGCATCGATACTCGGAAGATAAAAGTTGTAGCTCTGGTCATCATAAGGGCTCCGCAGCATTAGGACTTCTACCGAGTAATAATGCAGTGGCCGTGCCAGAGCTAAGTCATTGAAATCATTAAAGGACAAAGGCCCGAAACCGTTAAGATTTCGAGCCCTGTCAATGATTTCGACAACAGTCGGAGGGGGAGTTTTATCGAGAGGCCGGCGGATCAATCGCGGAGCGAAGGCCCAGAACCCGCGCGGGGCAACATGTCCACGGATTCTTCAGACGGCGCGGTCTGCTCGATTTGCTCGATCCTGTCGAGCAGGAATTTCTTCCAGCCGTGCGAAGTCGCTTTTTCGAGGAGAACCTGCAGCACGAATTTCTCAGTCTCGCTCTCACTGAAGTTCCAGTAGCGACAAAGGTCAAAAGCTTGATCCGGAGTAAAGCGGGCCTTGCCTTTGGTGACGGCCAAAAGATAGGAAAGTTGCACGCCTGCCGCCTTCGCAAGCTGAGTCCGATAACCTTTGACAGCTGAATTGTGCTCAATCATATTATTGAGCACAATTCGGTAGTCAAGCTTCGTGGCTTTCATACGCTAGGCATCCCCCTAAAATTAAGCATCTTTCCTTAAGGA
>JASLCY010000272.1 GCA_030151925.1 Oligoflexus sp. | reverse complement strand
ATCGGCGTTGAATATGCCGCTCGGGATCTGATGCAGTACGACCTTCTGCCCGTCGACGTAGAGCGTGTGGCCCGCATTGTTCCCGCCCTGGAAGCGAGCGACGAGATCCGCATCGCGAGCGAGGATGTCGATCCACTTGCCTTTGCCTTCGTCACCCCACTGGGCCCCAACGAGTATACTGACGTTTCCCATAAAAATGAGCCTTTCCGGAGGAATTGGAGGAGTCGCGCGAAACGCTCGATATTTATCCCAGGGAGAGCGGAGCTGTCCACTGGAACTGCTGAATTTCTCGTGCTATACGTCCTTGACCGACATTGATGCAGTGAAGCCCACTTTAGCGTATGGTTTGCATACTCGCAATATGAGAGGAGACGCCCTTGAACCGCTCCGAGATCGAACAGCTCTATGCTTTGTCCGCGGTGGACGGCCGCTATCGTTCCAAACTCGAAACGCTCGCGCCCCTTGTGAGCGAGGCCGGCCTGATCCGCTATCGCCTGCGGGTGGAAGCGGAGTGGCTGCTCCATCTCGCCGAGACGCCCCTCGTCGACTTCTCATTGAGCGCCAACGCGCAGATCAAGCTCCGCGCCGTCATCCGCGAGGTGCACCCGGACCAGCTCCTGCGGGTGAAGGAACTCGAGAAGACCACCAACCACGACGTGAAGGCGGTCGAATACCTGCTGCGCGAGATCCTGGCGGGAGAGCCGCCGCGGACCCTGGCGTTCATCCATTTCGCCCTGACCTCCGAGGACGTGAACAACCTCGCCTACGCGCTGATGCTCAGCGAGGCCCGTTCGCAGGTGCTGCTGCCCGAGATCGATGCGGTCCTCGAGAAGCTCGAAGGCATGGCGAAGGCCTACCGCGACCTGCCGATGCTCTCGCGCACGCACGGGCAGACGGCTTCGCCCACGACGCTCGGCAAGGAGATCCTGGTCTTCGCGCACCGCCTCCGGAAGCAGCGCGACGAGTTCGCCCACGTGAAGCTCGAGGGCAAGATGAGCGGCGCGGTCGGGAACTATAACGCGCACCTCGCGGCCTATCCCGAGGTCGATTGGGTGGAGGTCTCGCGGCAGTTCATCGAAGGCCGGCTCGAGCTGAAGCAGAACCTGCTCACGACGCAGATCGAGAACCACGATTCGATGATCATGCTCACCGACGCCCTGCGGCGCTACAATACGATCGCCGTCGGCCTGTGCCGCGATATCTGGGCCTATATCTCGAACGATTACTTCAAGCAGGAAGTGAAGGCCGGCGAGGTCGGCTCCTCGACCATGCCGCACAAGGTGAACCCCATCGACTTCGAGAATGCCGAAGGGAATTTCGGGATCGCCAACGCCATCGCCGCCCACTTCGCCGACAAGCTCCTGATCTCGCGCTGGCAGCGGGATCTCTCGGATTCCACGGTGCAAAGGGCGCTGGGTACCTTCTTCGGCCACAGTGTGTTAGCATCCCAGAGCCTGCGGAAGGGACTCGGCAAGATCTCGCCGCGGCCGGACGTGATCGCCGCCGATATCGACGAGGCCTGGGAGGTCCTGGGCGAAGCGATTCAAACCGCGATGCGGCGCTACGGGGTGCTCGACGCCTATGAGCGCCTCAAGTCGGCGACGCGGGGGCAGAAGGTGGAGAAGGCCGGGCTGATCGCCGTGATCGAGGCCTGCGCGGAGCTTCCCGAGCCCACCAAGGCCGCTCTGCGTAAGCTGGCGCCGGCCGAATATGTGGGTGATGCGGCGCGGCTCGTCGATATTTATTTTGAAAGGCTGAACCATGCTCCTCAGTGAGATCGTCGAAAAATATTCCCTGAACGCGCAGAACACGGGCGGCCGCGACCTCGATACGGTCGAGATCGGCTCCGTGGCCGCGATCGATAAAGTGAAAGAGGGGCAGATCAGCTTCTTCACGAAGACGGAGTTCGCGCCCCTGCTCGTGAACTGCAAGGCGAGCGCTTTGCTCGTCCGCGAGCCCGTGCCGCAGTTCCCGGGGATCCAGTTGATCCATAAGGACCCGCAGTTCGTCTTCGCGAAGCTCGCGAACGAGTTCCATAGGGTCGATCACGGCCCCGAGGGCATCCATCCTTCGGCCTATGTCGATCCCAAGGCCAAACTCGGGCAGGGCGTGCGGATCCACGCGCAGGCGCATGTCGAAGCCGGAGCCGAGCTGGGCGATCGCGTCGTCGTTTATCCCGGCGTCTATATCGGCAAGGGCGTGAAGGTCGGTGCGGATACGATTCTCTACCCCAAGGTCACGCTTTATTATGGGACCGTCATCGGCGAACGCTGCATTATCCATGCGGGGACGGTGATAGGCGCGGACGGTTTCGGTTTCGCGGTGAGCAACGGCGAGATCGCGAAGATCCCGCAGGTCGGTACCGTGCGCATCGGCAACGACGTCGAGTTCGGAGCGCTCTGCACGGTCGATCGCGCCGCGGCCGGGGAGACGGTCATCGGCAATTTCGTGAAGTTCGACGATCGGGTGCATGTCGGCCACAACTGTGAGATCGGCGATTACTGCCGCTTCTCCGCGCAGGTCGGTATCGGGGGCTCGACTAAGATCGGAACGTGGGGGCTGATCGGCGGTCAATCGGGCGTCGCGGATCATTTGAAGATCGGCGAAGGCGTGACTATCGCCGCGAAGACCGGCGTGATCTCGGATATCGATGAAAAGGGCGTTTATGTCGGTTTCCCGGCCGTGCCCATCAACGAATGGAAACGTGCGCAGGTCTATATCAAAAGACTGAGGGACCAGGATCAGACCGTGAAGGATCTGAAGAAGAGGGTCCAGGAACTCGAGGCTCGAACCACCGGTGACCAAAACTGATGCGCCTGAGAAGGCGCCGCCGCATCCCTCGCTGCTGGAGCGTAAGATCATCCATTTCGATATGGATGCTTTCTACGCCTCGGTGGAGATACGCGATAATCCTGCCCTAGCTGGGAAACCGCTGGTCGTGGGCGGCTCGCCGCAGTCGCGGGGCGTGGTGTGCACTGCGAGTTACGAGGCGCGGAAGTTCGGTGTCCGCTCC
>JASLCY010000564.1 GCA_030151925.1 Oligoflexus sp. | reverse complement strand
CCACACTTCGCCCGTTAAACGCGGCGCGTTCGTCATCGATCGCCTGATGTGCTCCAACTTCGCCCCGGCGGAGAAGGGGACGCTTCCGGCGAAAATGGGCTCGCAGACGAACCGCGACGTCTACCTCTCTCTGGAGGTCGGTCCCTGCGCGAACTGCCACAAGCCGATCAACCAGATCGGGTTCATCTTCGAGAACTTCGACATGAACGGCAAGCATCGTACGATGGCCGACAACCAGGCGATCGTCGTCGATTCCGCGCCGGTGATCGACGGCAAGGCCGTTAAGGTCGCGAACGCGGCTGATTTCATGGCCGCGCTCGCGAAATCGAACCAGGGCCGCGAATGCTTCGCGCGCCAGCTCTTCCGTTACAGCTTCGGCCGCAAGGAGCTTTCTCCCGAGCCGCTCATCGGCGCGAAGGCCGATACGATGATCAAGGTCTCCGGGCAGGTCGAAGTCGATAACTGCCAGATCAGGGCCGCGATCGATTCGATGGAAGCCGCGAACGGCGATATGAAGGCGGTCCTCTCGTCTTATCTGAGCAGCGACCTCTTCAGGAAACGCATCGATCGCACGCCCGTGAAATAAGAGAAAAGGGCTGCCCGTTCGACGAGCAGCCCTCCTTGTCCACCTGGACCTTCTTCGTCCTGCCGTCTATTTCCCTTGTATATTCGCTGCAGAGTGGAATTCGAGAGCCAGCTCCGTTTTGGGGCTGAAGCTGAAGTAATCCAGCGGCTCCCTCGTGCGTATATCCATGGCCGCGGCGACGAGGGTGAGGGTCTTGACCTCGGACGAACCGAGTTTCTTCCTGAATATATCGGAGAATTCCACCGTGGTCGCCTTCGGTGCGCCGGCCGCTTGGCCTGCGTGCACGTGATCAGCCCCGAAGAAAGAATAGACCCCGACGTACTCAGGACGGGTGTAGGCGTCCTCGCTGAAGAAATCGTAGTTCGCGAAATTATTGCCCGTGAAGAGAAAGAAGCGGATGAGGAGCGCGTCCTTCATCCTCGCGTCGGTCGGCGGCACCAGGTTGCCGGCGACGAAATAAGCGTAATCCTGCTTGGATGACTTGAGGGCGCTCAGCAGGTTCTTCGAATCCTTATCCGTGACGTCGATCGTCGTCGTGATGCGGTTGGCCGCAGGCGTGCTGGTGCCGATCATCGCATAGCCATAACGCGTTCCCGTGCGGACCACCATCTTTTGCGAGATCCCGTTGTTGACCTTGAGGCCGGAGGTTTCCGGCACGATCGCAGGCGGCGGCTGGCTGTCGGTATCGTAGATGTAGCCGAAGGTCTTGGTGTCCTGCACGTCCTTCACGGTGAGCTTGGAGGGAACGGTGCGGTTTTGCTCCGTCCATACCAGGGTCGGCTGCTCGACGTCGCCGGCCCTATGCATCTTGAGCTCCGTCGCCATATAAACGTCGGCGACGTCGTCGCGGGCGGCGATAGCGGAGCCGCCCTTGAGTATCGAAACGACCTTGGTGGGTTTGAGGTTCGGGTTCAGGCGCTGGAATTGATGCCAGATGCGGTCGACGTTCCCATGGTGCATCCAGAAGATGGGGTCGTTCGGCGATTCGTTCGCCGACATCCATCCGCCGATGAACTTGTGGACGTTGTTATGCGGGTTGTTCTCGAACGCGCCCGTGGCCGCTCCGCTCGTTCCCGCCGGTCCGCGGAAGGGCGGCACGTAATCCGTCGGCCGCGAGAAGAACGCATAGAAATCGGTGATCGCGTAGATGTGGTCCATTATCTTCTGGCCCGTATATTCCACGGGCATGTTGGTGCCCTGTTTGATCTTGCGGTTATCGACTGTGAGAGTGGGGACGGTGAAGAACTCGTCGGGGAACGTGGGATCGAGGGTCCAATCCCAATAGGGAAGGGCGAAATTGGTGTCCTGAAGAGCCATCTGGCAGGCGGTCTCGAAATAATAGAGATAGAGGCGATGCCAGGGGACGAAGAGCCAGTTGCCGTGAGGGCAGCTCGAGTTGTGGAGATCCACGAACTTCTTCCAGGTGAGGTAGCTCCGGGGATCGGTATCCGGGAAGGTCTGCTGGTCGTTAGCCTTCAACCAATCGATGGCCTGCGCGTACTGCTTTTTGAAATCCGAATCCTGGCCCGGCTCCCAGCGACGCCTCACCCGCAGATTGCTCGAATCGGAGGCTGCGCCGTTGTCCTCCGCGAGGGTCGAGCGTCCTCCCACCGTTTTGCAGCCGAGGAGCAGGAAACTGCCGCCTATCGCTGAGCGTTTCAGGAGGGTCCGTCGGTCGAAGATCACGGTCATGGCTTAGCCTCATGTTGACAAGGGTTAAACGTGCGCGCTTATGCATAGGCCCGGGACAGAATGTCGATTGAGATGAAAAAAGTTTGTCGTGGACCGCTTCATTTGTCCACAAAGTTAAAGCCTCAATATAATATAATTTCTTTAGTACGTCATTTTTTCTAATATCTGTTCATAGGATTTTTCTAGGACTTTTTCGGCAAATCGCTATATCACCTTGGTGAGCCCTTCTTTCATTGGGATATGCAGGATGAAACTCTTACCTTGCCTTATGTTGATCACGAGCAGTCCGCTCCTGGCCGCCACCACCCTCACGAAGCCGCCTTTCATCCTCGAGCACGAAGTGCAAAAGAAGGGCGCCGATTACGTGTATGATTTTTACCTCACCAACCAATCGAAAGAGCCGGTCCGCGAGCTCGAGTTCGGCAGCGATTGCGATTTTCTCACCATCCCTCTGGAAAAGGCGCCGGCTAAGGATAAAGACGGCGACAGCCTCGCGATCAAATATTATTCGACTCCCCTCAAGGACGTGGATCTGTCCATCAATGCCCCGTCCGACTCCTTGAGCTCACCGACCTCATTCAAATGGCTCGCGGCCAAACGCAGTGCGGTTAAACCGGGCCAGAAGGCATTGATCTTCAGTTTTGCGGTGCCCGACGAGAGGGATCAGGCGTACCTGGATCAGCCCTACTGCGTTCGCCAAGGCGCGATTCAAACCGCGGGCGTGAGCCTGCCGAAAGCCTGGTCGAAGCTCAACGCCGAGACTCTGGTGCAGCCTCTCGCCGATGATTGCGCTAAGCAGGTTCCCCCGTTCGACAGCAGGGTCGCCAGCAACCTCGATTTCCGCAACTGCACGAGCGACCAGAACCAGCTCGCGATGCATAGAGCGCGGTGGATCCAGGCCTGCACCGAAAGGCGACTGCTCGAGGCGCGCCTCGCTCATGCCGAGCTTTATCAGGGAAATGACGGCAAGGAAGCCCTCACCAAGGATCTGTCCGAGCAGATCGCCCTGACGAGCCGCACTCAGGAGCAGCTCAAGCAGTCGATCGACGCGGAGACGACTTCGCTCAAGGAAACCTGCGAAGGCCAGGACCTGCCGATCAAAGTCATCGCGAAGTGGGGCGGATGCCAGACGGAGAACCAGGCCGAAGCGGAAGGCGTCCGCGTCGCGATCCTCGGCGCCAAGGATTTCGACGTCAAACGCGTGGACCTGACCAGCATCTATATCCACGGAATCAAACCGGATGCCGTGATGCTCCGCGACGTCGGCTACTCTTTCGACTGCTCTGAGAATAAGGACGGCTTCGAGGATATCTCGATGTTCCTCAGCGGCAAATACGTGGAGTCGCTCTTCGGCGACATGGTCGACGGCCAGGAGTACAAGATCTCGGTTCGTTCCGTGTTATTCGGCGGGCGTCCGGCGGATCGCGCGGTGGGCGAGGGGACCTTCATCTACCACAAGAAAACGCCGGCCCCCAAGCCATCTTGATTTCGGTCCTCGCCAAGCGGCGGTGTTTTCTATACAACACCCTAGTATCCCATCGAAGGAGAGTCCATGTTCTACGAAACGACCGTGTCCCAGTTCACCAAAGGCCTGAAGCAGCTCATCACGTTCTTCGAGAAGGCCCAAACCTACGCCGAGACCAAGAAGTTCGACGTCGAGGTCCTCTTGAACTCGCGTCTGGCTCCGGATCAGTTCGCTTTCATCCGCCAGGTGCAGATCACCTGCGATACGGCGAAATTCGCGGCTTCGCGCCTGACCGGCAAGGAAGCGCCCAAGCATGCCGACGATGAGAAGACGATCGACGACCTCAAGGCTCGCGTCGAGAGCACCATCGCTTATCTCCAGAAGTTCACCGAGCAGGATTTCGCCGAGGCCGCGACTCGCCACGTGACGTCCGCGCACTGGGACGGGCAATACCTCTTCGGTCGCGAGTACCTCCTGAACCACTCGATCCCGAACTTCTATTTCCACCTGACGACCGCTTACGCCATCCTTCGCCACAACGGTGTGGAGATCGGCAAGAAGGATTACCTCGGCCCTATGCCTTTCAAGAGATGATCTCTGAGGGAACGATGAGCGCGGCTTCTTCGGAGGCCGCGTTTTTTATTTGAGCCAGGTATCCCATACGAAGGCCGCGAAGATGCCGAGGGAGACGAGGCTCGCGATAAGAACGGCTCCGGCGGCGCAATCCTTGGCGAGGCCTATCGTCTCGTGCCGTTCGGGATGGAGGCGGTCGAGGATGCGTTCCAGCGCGGTATTGATCATCTCAGCCGTGAGGACCGCGCCGAGGGTCAGGAGGTTGATGGCCCACCAAAAAACGCTGGCATGGGCAAAGAGGAGAATCGCAACAATACCCAGCGCCGCGCAGCTCTGAAAACGAAAGCTCGCTTCATCGCGGAATGCCACCTTGATGCCATTCAGGGCATAACTGAGACGTTTGGGAAAAGTTTGGTTCTTCATCGTCGCTGAAAATTCTTTCCCATTGACAGCAGCGGGCTTGAGTTGGTCAATATTCACGTTATCGAGGCAGCGGACATTGATCGCGACCATCTTGGTGCCGTCCGGTTTGGCCCCTTTTATGAACGGGGTCACGCCGCAAGTCTTGCAGAACGTGTGATGAAGCACTTTCTTGTGGAACAGATAGTCCGTGACCGCGTCCTGGCCTTTGAGGAGCTTGAACTGCGGCTCCTGGACGAAGCCGAGGATCGTGCCTTTCTTGGAGCACATCGAGCAATTGCATGTGATAAGCTGGGACAGGTCCATCGTCACTTCGTAACGAACGTTCTGGCAATGGCAGCCGCCTTGATAGGTTTGCATGGGAACTCCCGGGTTTAGGCTTGCAGGCAACTTAGGATAACAGAGGGCGCTATGATCTTTCACCAGCTTTTTGAAGCCGAATCCTCGACCTATACCTATCTGCTCGCGGATCCCGCCGCCCGGGAAGCGGTTTTGATCGATCCCGTCCTGGACGCGATAGAGCGCGATATCAAGCTGCTCGAAGAATACGGCTTCCATCTGAAATACACCCTCGACACGCACGTGCATGCCGACCACATCACGGCCGCCGACGCGCTTCGGTCGCGGCTCGGCGCAAAGACCTGCGCCAGCCATCGCGCGGGCCTCCCCTGCGTGGACCTGCCGCTCAAGGACGGCGACCACCTCGCGTTCGGCGGCGTTTCGCTCTACGTCCTGGAAACGCCGGGCCATACGCCTTGCTCCTTGAGCTTCGTCGTCGGCGACCGCGTCTTCACGGGCGACACGCTGCTGATTCGCGGCTGCGGGCGCAGCGACTTCCAGAACGGTTCGGCGGAAGACCTCTACCGCAGCGTCCGCACCAAGCTCTTCTCGCTGCCGCCCGAGACCCACGTTTATCCGGGGCACGATTACAAGGG
>JASLCY010000547.1 GCA_030151925.1 Oligoflexus sp. | reverse complement strand
ACATGCAGATGCCCGTGATGGACGGCATCGAAGCCACACGTGAGATCCGCAAGTTCGACCCTGATGTGCAGATTATCGCGCTCACGGCCAATCTGCTGCCTGAGGACAAAAAACGCGGCATGGAAGCGGGCATGAACGATTTTCTGGCAAAACCTTTGAATCCGGCCAGCATCGAAAAGCTCATCGAACAAGCGCTAAGTCACACAACCAATTGACTTCAAAGAGATTTATAGTTCATTCTTCTCACCAGGCACTGGCTCGACCTACGATAAAGAGGCTACAAATTTCCTTGGATAGCCTCGAGCCTTGTCAGTGGGGTCATAAGCGGAGTGGACGAATTCTTCAATCAGACCAATGCCTGGACCGTGCAAGAAAACAACGAAGCCTGGTTGTACAGCGACGCGTCCGCCTATTACGCGGCTTTCGTGAAAGCCTGTCAGCAGGCGAAGAAGTCGATCGTCATCGTCGGCTGGGATTTTCATAGCGATACGGTCCTCACTTACAAGAAAAGGCGCGCCGGACTCAAACCGAAACGTCTTCTTTTGCGTCGGTTCCTGCAGACAGTCGTGCGAAAAAATCCACAATTGCAGGTCTACGTCCTCACCTGGGATTACGCGCCCGTCTATCTTTTTGAGCGCGAGAAGCTTCAGTCGTTGAAACGAGGCTGGATGAAGCATCCGCGCATCCACTTCCATCTCGACGACGCGCATCCGATCAGCGCCTCCCAGCATCAAAAATTCGTCGTCGTGGATGCGGACATCGCTTTTGTCGGTGGACTCGATCTTACGATACGTCGTTGGGATGATGCGAAGCACAGCCATGAGGCTCCGTTTCGAAAAGACCCGTATGGAGAACCCTACGGTGCCTTTCATGATTATCAACTCGGAATGACAGGTCCGATCGTCTTCGATTTTTTACAACTCTTTCGCGACCGTTGGGAAAAGGCTACAGGGAATATTCCCAGGAGCCTGCCGGAGCAACAGGTTCAAGCCCCTAATCCGCTCCCGGCCGACACCGTCGCGACCTTCGAAAACGCAACGCTCGTGTTCTCGAGAACGATGCCCGCCTTCCGCGATCAGGAAGAACTCACCGAGATCTCGCAGCTCTTCTCGGACCTCATCCAGAGCGCGAGGCAGGCGATCGTCATCGAAAACCAATACCTCACCGCCCATTCCATCGTTAAATCGTTGGGCGCGCGGCTCGAGGAGAGAGACGGCCCGGAGGTGATCATCATCCTGCCCGAGAAAGCGGGCGGCTGGCTCGAGATCCGAACGATGGGCATGCTGCAGGACCTCGCGATCAAGCGCCTTCGTTCGCACGATAAACACGGACGCCTCAGGATCTATTTCCCGCGCGATGAGGAGAGGGCGCGCCTCGGCCTCGGCATGACCGTGCACAGCAAGATCATGATCGTCGACGAGCAGTACTTCAGCATCGGTTCGGCGAACCTGAACAATCGTTCTATGGGTTACGACACCGAATGCCAGATTACGATCGACGCTGCGCGGAGTGGCGTCAATCAAAAGGCCATCCTCGATACGAGAGCCTATATCCTCGCGCATCACTGCGAGGTCGGGACCGAGGAGCTGCAGGCCGCGTTCGAGAATGAAGGTTCGCTCATAAGGCCGCTCGACCTCGTCAGCGACAGGGCGGAGTCGCGTTTCCTGGAAGCGTTCCCTCCGCATCCCGAACACGACACCTCGCAGCTCGAGGACCTCAACTGGCTCGACATGGAGAAGCCGACCGCGATCGAGCAGGCGATGGACCAATGGGGCTTCGCCTCGGAGTTCGTCTCGCGCAAGCTCGGCGTCTCGCCGCGCATCGTTCTGCTGCTCGTGACGATAGTCTTCGCCGTGAGCATAGGCGTCTTCTGGCATTTCGTCTTCCACGACGCGCAGGGCACGGAGGAAGGCCTCAGGCGCGTCCTGCTCGCCCCGCTCTCCGATCCCGATCGCGCCCGTTTCATCATGCCGCTGGTCTTCGCCGTCGGCGCGGTCCTCTTCATCCCGATCAACCTGATGATCATCATCACCGCGAGCGTCTTCTCCACGAGCTGGGCCTTCCTCGAGATCGCGCTCGGCGTCACGGCGAACGTCCTGGTCGGTTATGCGCTCGGCCGCCTGGCGGGGCATTTCATCTTCGCCCGCTTCTTCGGGAAGAGGACGCAGAAGATCCTCGACCGCATCGGCCAGGGCCAGTTCCTCACGATCCTCTTCATCCGCGTCTTCCCCATCGCTCCGGGCGCCCTCATCAATCTCGCGGCCGGCTCGGGGAAAGTGCCGTTCTTCCGTTTCCTGTGCGCCACGCTCCTCGGCATGGCCCCGGGCACGATCATGCTCGTCTTGTTCCAGAAGAGCATCATCGACGTCTTTAGAAATCCGGGCGCTGGGTCTATAATTACCCTGGTGATCCTCGGCCTCGTGACCTTCGGCATCTTCCGCTGGTCGCGCCGGCGCTTCTCTCAATATAGGCAGAACGCGGATTGAGCCTACACGTCCTCAGCTACAACGTGCATTGGGGCCTCAGCGCTTAAAAGCGCTGAG
>JASLCY010000521.1 GCA_030151925.1 Oligoflexus sp. | reverse complement strand
ACGAACACCAACGTGATGAACTATATCACCGAGCAGTTCAAAGACCACAAGGTTCGCAAGGTCTACCACGCGCTCACCTGGGGCCTGGGCGCACCGAGCTTCGAGGAGCGCTGCAATCTCTCGGCGATCCAGGGCGCGACCGGCAAGGTCCGGGTCCTGCACGCGGGCGGAAAATCCTCGCAAACTTTCTTCAAGACGCTCGAGACGTTCCCCGAGACGAAGACTTCGCTGGTGGAATGCAAACCCGTCACCGGCCGCAGCCATCAGATCCGGGTCCACCTCGAGAAGAACAACCTCCCCATCCTCGGCGACCGCGTCTACGGCGAAGGCAAACGCCACGCGCTGGCGCCGGAGCTCGCGCAAAAGATCACGCACCAGATGCTGCACTCCTACAGCATCCAGTTCTCGCCCGTGCCGGGCGTGGCCCCGATTACGGTGACCGCGCCTTATCGTGAGGATTTCGCGGGGGTTTTGACCGCTCTGCGCGGCTTCTGAACGCGTTTGGGTTCGCGATCCTCGGCCTGAGGTTCGCGTTTATTCGTTTTATTCGGCATGTCCTTGTAATACTGGCCGCGCAGGAGCTCGATCTTCTGCGGGCTGGCCTTGACCTTGTCGAGGCTCACCTCGGGCGCGCACAGGAGATAGGATTTCTGGGCGAGCGCCGGATCCTTCGCCGCTCGCTCGACGGGACGGCCCACGACCACGGAATCGGTCTTGCCGAGCTTCACCCGACCCGCCTCGATCAGATCCGGACTGACGAAGATATAAGCGCCCACGCCGACGCGCTGACGATCGATCTTGAGGATCTTGTCGACTTTCTTCACCAGGGGCGGCCTATCCCAGACGGCTTCCGAATAACACCAGTCGCGATCGGATTCGAGCATGGGACAGCTCTGGCTGTGCGGGCACGGATAGAGGTTTACGTAACCCATCTCCACGAGGACGTCTCGGAGCTCCATCGCTTCGCGCGCGAGCTCCTCGGTCGCCGGCTCGAGGATCGTGATCACGCGCTGACCGGCCTTCAGGCCGCTTTCGAGCAAACGCATCAGGAGCTGTTTGGTGCGCGGCGAACGCGAGACTTCGTTCCAGACATAACCGAGCTGATACCACACGAGTCCTTCGAGAGGGCCGGCGTTGACTTCGCGGCTCAGGTATTCGTCGAGCTTCTGCCGGCGCGTGACGGGCTTCGCCTCGCTGCGCAGTAGCTCGATCCCGAGCGAAGCCGCTTCGAGGAAGGCCTGCGATTTATCGACCAGCTCCCAGGAGATCTCGAGCGCCTCGCGATAGGACCAGAGCTCCTGCGCGGTCTGCAGGCTGAGGGCGCCGCTGCCGCAACCGAGGTCCAGGAGATGGATCGCCGGGGCCGCGCTGATCTGCGAGAGCAGCTTGTGGCGATATTCCGCGCGATCGAGGGCCATCGACAGGCGCGCCTGGTTCGCGAGATGGAAGCCGAGGAGGTAAACCAGGCTTTCGCGCTTCGGATCCATGAGGTAGCGCGAGACTTCGGCGCGATCGGTCGTGAAGGCTTCCCAGAGGCGAACGATGTCGTCCCTATGCTCGCCGATGATGAAGCCGGCGAGTTCCAGTTCGGAGTATGCGCTGCGCGGTTTTTCCAGATTCCGCGGCGTCTTCGCCAGCTTGCTCACCGTCTGCGCCCACAGCTTGTAGTTGCGATGGCTGACGAGGGATTGACGATGTTCCGTACGGGTATGATGAGACTGCATAGGTCATCCTTCACGGGGATCTATAAGGGCCCCTGGCTTTATCATGTTTCTTGCGTAAACGCGACAGATCCTTGCTAGCCCTCCAGGGGGTTCGATGTTAAAGTCAGCCCGTGCAAAAAGTGAGATAAGAGGTTCCCCATGAATGAGCTCAAGGTTCGAGACGACTCTCAGCCTCTCCATATTAATAAGCCAGAATGGCTTAAGACAAAAATCCCTACGGGCCAGACCTTCTTCGACATCAAACGCGACCTGCGCTCGAAGAACCTCTATACCGTCTGCGAAGAGGCGAAATGCCCGAATATCTCGGAGTGCTGGTCGACCAACACGGCGACGTTCATGATCCTCGGCGACACCTGCACGCGCGCTTGCCGTTTCTGCAACGTGAAGACCGGCAATCCCCAAGGCTGGCTCGACGCCAACGAACCTGAGAAGACCGCGCAGAGCGTCAGCCTCATGAACCTCAAATATGCCGTCATCACGATGGTGGATCGCGACGATCTCGAGGACGGCGGCGCCGAGCACGTGAATAAGGTCTTCGCGGCGGTTCGCGAGAGGAGCCCGCAGACCCTGCTCGAATTCCTCGGCGGCGACTTCCAGGCGAAGGACCCTTCGCTGAGCATGATCCTCCAGGCGAGGCCCGAAGTCTTCGCCCACAATATCGAGACGGTCGAACGCCTCACGCCGCGGGTGCGCGACGCGCGGGCCACCTATCGCCGTTCGCTCGCCGTCCTGAAGCGCGTGAAAGAGCTCGCAAGCTATCCGGTGTTCACCAAGAGCGCGCTGATGCTCGGCCTCGGCGAGACGATGGACGAAGTCGTGCAAGCGCTGAAGGACCTGCGCGAGCACGACGTCGACTTCATCACGATCGGGCAGTATATGCGTCCTTCGAAGCGCCACCTGTCGATCAAAGACTTCGTGCCGCCCGAACAGTTCGAAGAGCTCGGCGCGATCGCGCAAGAGCTCGGCTTCCTCTCCGTCGCTTCCGGCCCGCTGGTCCGCTCCTCGTACCGCGCGAGCGAATTCTATGCGAAGGCTATCCAGCGGCGTGAGGAACTGCTTCGTTGAAATCGACCTTGACCAAAGGCCTCCTGAACTTCGCCGTCCTCCTCATCCGGCTCCTGCCGAGGGCTTTCGTCCCTTGGCTCGCCTCGCTCTTCTCGATTCTCGCCCCCAGGCTGCTGCAACGCGATCGCCAGCTGATCGAAGACAACGTCGCGCGCGTCTACCGCCTGCCGGGCCTGAGCTCGTTCTCCCGCGACTTCCAGCGCCAGGTCTTTCGCTCGCAGGCCGTGATCGCGCTCGAGACGATCAAGAACCTCTGCTCGAGGAAGAAGCTCGTGACCTTCACCGGCATGGACGAAGCGCGCGTGGAGATGCAGCGCCTCACGCGGCAGGGCAAGGGCCTGGTCGTCGTCACGGCCCATATCGGCAGCTGGGAGATGGTGGCGGGCGCCGTCGCGGATCTCACGGGCCGGACCTTCGTCGCCCTGGCGAAGCCTTCGAAGCTGCCTGAATTCACGGCTTTCCTCGATTCGATGCGCCGCACGAAAGCCAACACCGAGGTGCTCTGGACGGACAGCAAGAACCTCCTCCGCGATATGATGAAGACGCTGAAAACGGGCGGCAACCTCGGCTTCGTGATGGATCAGAAGCCGGGGGGCCGCGTCGGGCCTCTCGTCGAGTTCCTCGGGCAGCCGACGGAATTCGTCAGCGGGCCGGCCAAGCTCGCCGCCAAGCATCAGTCGGGAATCGTCGCGATTTTCTGTATGCGAACCGGTCCCTGGACGTATAGAATCGTCTACGAGACCGTGTCGGAGCCGGGCAGCGGCGAGACCGACGAACTGGTCCTCACGCAGAAGATGGCCTCCGCCCTCTCGCGGGCGATCAAGCTCTATCCCGAGCAGTGGATATGGAATTACAAGCGATGGCGAAAGCAGAATCCTATGCTGAATCAATCCGGACCCAAGGCCTAGCCGCGCTTCTCGCCCAGGGGCGGAAGGCGGCTCCGATCGCCGCGCAGGAAGGCCTTATGCTCGCGACCCTGCCGTTCGCCGAGCCGACTGCGCTCTCGCTCTGCTGGGGCGCGTTCTTCACCTTCTCGGGCCTCGCGATCCTCATCTGGGAAAGAGGCTATAGCGAGAAGCCGCCGGTCGTCACCGGGCCCTATCGTTTCGTGCGGAATCCCCTGAGCCTCGCGCAGTGGTTCCTGACCTTCGGCGCCGCGACCGCCTCGCTCTCGTTCCCGGCCGTGCTGCTCGCCCTGGTGATTTTGCCTTGGCTTTATTACCTCGATCATGAATCGGCGCAGGATCAAGCCGATTCCGGGCTCGAAGCGGTTCGCTACCGGCATCACGTCCCGGCCCTCATCCCTACGCTCCTGCCTTTCAAGGCGAGCCCACACGGCGGTTTTTCCTGGCGAAAAGCGATTCGCCTGAAATCCTTACTCGAGCCGGCAAAGTTCTTCTGCTTCCTGCTGATCTGGGTCTATGCCCTGGCAACTTTTAACTTTAAGCTCCCCTGGTGGGCCGGATTCATCGCGGCCGCGATCTGGATCGCCATCAAACTTTTCTTTTCACGTGGGAAAATCGCTTCCCTTGGCTTTAGAAAAAACCCATAAAAATCGTATAACCTGCCGCATATACTGCATGTTTTTTAATCTTTTCTCCTAAACCAATCGTTTTTTGGCAAGTGGGATTTCAGTTTCAAAAAGCTGAGTCGATAAGCCGGGAAACGGGTCTGGGAGGAGATGCATTTATGCTTAAAACCAACAAGCTGACGGAAGCGAATAAATGCATCTTCGTGAAGGACTACGAGCAGGCCGAGACCATCATCGAAGACCTCGTGAAGAACCCGCAGCATGCCGACGACGTCCTGCTCCACTATCGCCGCATCGAACTCGCCTCGAAGATCGACAAGATCGACGAGCTCTGCGAGCTCTACGCCAGCCACAGCGATGAGAGCCCCAAGAATATCGTCTATCGCCTCGCCCTGCTCTTCGCGGAGCAGCACACCGACGAGATCAGCAATCGCGAGGCCCTGAACCGCTACGAGGACCTCCTCAAGGAATTCGGCCCGCATGCCGGCATCTACTTCGGAATAGGCTACTGCAACGAGCTCGAGAACAATCTCGAGCTCGCGAAGAAGGCCTATGAGCTGAGCCTCACGCAAGACCCCGACTTCCACCCCTCGTACTTCGGCCTGAGCCAGGTCTATTACGCCCTCGGCGAAGAACGCAAGGGCGACCATTACTTCAGCCTGTTCGAGGAGCTCGCGCCCTATAACGTCTACGGGAACTTCGAGACCCATCGCAAGCTCTCGACCGAGCTGTGCGAGAGGGGCGAATACGAGGCCGCGGAGATCGCCATCAAGACCCTGAGCGACTGGTGGATCGAGAGCAAGGGCTTCGCGCCGCTCGAGATCCAGCTCTTCGAGAAATTCGCGAGCGCCAAGATCGCCGAACTCGACGACGACCTGATCATCAGCCAGCAGCGTCGCCACCAGGGCCGCGTGATCGCGCACAAGATCGTCGAGAGCCGCGAGTCGACCGAAGCCATCCTCTACTTCGCGGCGAAGGTGCTCGAAGAGTTCGGCGAGCTTTCCCTCGCGCTCGAGATGTACCGCCGCATCCTCAAGTCGGAGATCACCAATCCCGAGATGGTGCAGAAGATCGGCGCGCAATTCGTCTCGATGGGCGAATTCAACCTCGCCAAGGACCTCTTCGAGGAAGCCTACCGCGTGCATCCCGACCAGCCGGAGATCCGTTTCTGCCTGCTCGTGGTCCGCCTGAAGATGGCGAAGGTGAACGTCGAGGAATACCTGATGGGCAAGGAACGCCTGAAAAAGCTCATCGAAGAGGGCACGGACAAGACCGAGACGATGAGCCTCCTCATGGCCTTGACCGCTAAGTACAACCAGGATGCGGACGTCCAGGGGCACATGGCCGACGTCTTCATGGAGCTGGGCCACAAGGAAAAGGCCCGCAAGCACTTCGAGAAGATGTATGAGCTCGACCCTTACAGCCGTTATTCGACGCTGAAATACGCCTCGTTCCTCATGCAGCACCAGGACGTCGACCTCGCCAAGTCGCTCCTCGAGAAGATCGACGACCCGTCGACGCTCGAAGCGGACGAGCTGGTGGAGCTCAACTGGCTCTATGCGAATTACGAGTTCCGCAAGCTCAACTTCGAATCCGCGGCCGAGCGCCTCCGCCGCCTCATCGAAGCCGAGCCTTGGAGCCTCACGTATCTCCTGCTCCAGACGCGCTGCCTCTCCGAGCTCGCGAAGATCAAGAAGGATATCGAAGTCACGGACGCGACCCTCGAGCGCATGACCAAAGGCGAGGAGGACGACCTCGATTGGGCGGTCTACGACCTTCGTTCGGAAGAGCTGCGCAAGGCGCGTTTCATCGAGCTCGTCTACGTGCGCGCGAAGCTCCGTTACCTCTATTCCGAGGGCAGCGAAGACAGCATCCAGCAGCTCGTTCAGGCCTCTGCGACCTTTGACGCGCAGAAGGGCACCTATGAGCTGTTAAAATTGCTAAACACCAATTTTGACAGTCCCAATATCTACTGGGCGCTGGGCGTCCTCTTCCGTGAAATGTGGCAACTTGAAACGGCAAGCATGTGGTTCGACCAGATGCTCCTCCTGCCGAAGCTCGACGCAGGTCAGCGAGCACGCGCCTATCTCGAGCAGGCCGACTGCTATATCTGGCGAGGGATTCATCTCGAAAAGGCTATTGAATATACGAAATTAAGTCAGGACCTCGGCCTCCGCAGCGATAAGCGTACGCTACGCATCCTCGCGCACGGCTGCCTGAAGCTCGGCAAATCCCAGCAGGCCGAGCAGTATCTTGCGGACAGCGCTGCAAGCGATGATCCTGAGGTCATCTACCTGAGGGGCCTCGTGCAATACAGGAATGGCGCCGCCCAGGAAGCGAACGTGATCTGGAAGCCCCTGCTTACCTATCCTGCGGAGAGCCTGCGCCTGCACAACATCAAGCAGGAGATCATGAAATACTACTTCGATCGCCAGCCGTATCGTGCCTTGAATTGAGGGAATTGCGTCGATTTTTTTGTGAACGTCTATAGTCCTTTTTGCGACTTTCATCATATCTTCTTTTTCCTCAGTGATTCTTAAAGTTCTCCAATTAACGTTCTTGCATTGTTCGGTGCAGGACGTTGAATTTTTGTTGACACAAAAATTCCAATATGGAGAATGTACCCAGCACTACACATATAAAAAGTTTTCTTCGCCACTCTGCAGGCCCGTCCGCACTGAGTACAAGGTTTCTGTTCACCTTGGAATCGCTGCTGGCGACAAGCTTCATGGCTGCGAAGACGGGAAAAGATCCGCAGGGTCCTTTCTCTGGGAAGATGCGTACCACCAATGCTTCGGAGGAATCGTCATGAGCTTAGCAGTCCAACAATCTCGCTGCGCCGTCTGTTTCGAAGAACGTAAGATCCGCCAACGTGAATTCAGCGCCCATGCCTGGACCGCGTTGACCGTCTGGGGCGAAGTCGATTCCACGCAGGCCCGCGCGGCCATGTGCAACACTTGTTACGGCGAGCTTCGCGAAATGCTGATCGACCGCGCGAGCGAAGTCGAGCTCTACGCAAGACAAAGCTCGAACGACCTTGCGGCCGTCCACGACCTCACGGGCTTCCGTCCCGGCGAAACCTCGGGCAAGTCCCTTATCGCCAGCTGAAAATCGTCAATGATTCCTCATGGCCGAGTGTAGGCAGATTTTGCCTTTCTACACTCGGCAAATTTTTCCCCATAAAATCGTGATCTTAGCCTAAAGCTTTCGTCGCATTCTGCCGATAGGGAAGAGAACGCTGATTCAGCGGCTCGGCTATCGACTAGAGGATGTATGCGATGACTAAGAAGCGCCCGACTCAAAGCTGGCTCATCAACCGCCCCCAATCCGAGGCGGCCTATCTCAAAGCCCTTCGCTTCTTCTGGCAAGGTGAACGCGAGAGCGCCCTGGCTCTTTTAAGCGACGAACTTTCGGAAGGCGCTGCGAAGTCGCCCGAGAACCTCTATCGCCTCTGGATCGAAGTCCTCGCCGACAGCCAGGCGGAAGCCTCGCTCCGCGAACTCATCGCCCATCTGGAACGCAGCATCAACTTCGGCCTGATCTCGGTCGTCAACGGCACGGCCCTCCTCGCCCTCTGCCGCTACGAGCTCGGCGAACGCGAAGCGGCCCTCATGCACTGGCGCTCCGTGCAAAAACACGGCAACGCCGCCTACGCCCGTGAACTGACGCTCATCCTTTCCGAGGACGATGACGTGAAGGACCAGGCCGCGCATACCCTATGCCGCGTGAGCAACGATTATTTCCATCTCCGCCGCGCCAGCCTCCATTTCCATGCCACGAAGCAGTCTCAGGCCTATAAGTCGGCCGTCCAGGTGCTGGACGAGGTCTTCCCCGGCAATCCCCTGGCCCAGGAGGTGCTGTTCCACAGCCGCTTCGCGCGCAAGCAGTACAAGGCCGCGCTCCGCAGTGCAGAGATGCTCCGGGCAGAGTTTCCCCAGCAGTGTGAATATCAGTTCCTCTTCGCTTATACTTCTTATATGACTCGCGGCACCAAGATCGCCCGCGAGGAATTCGAAAGCCTGAATCGCCGCCTTGAAGGGACCGATCCCGATGTCCTTCATATGCTTGGCCTTTCGACCTTCGCGGAAGCCGGGGGACAGCCCGAGCAGATCGCGAAAGCGCGCCACTACCTGAACCGCTCGAAAGAGCGTTATATGACGATGGGCTATCCATCGCTGCAGCTTGAGGAAAGTCTGATGAATCTCGCGTCTCCCAAACTTCCGGCCGAATCCAAGTGCTGGGTCGTGAAGCTCACTGCGAAACAAGCTTGGGACTTGAGCCAGCGCAGCGAGGACGGCATCCGCAACCTGCACAAGGCGATGGGCGAGTTCGTCGAAAAAGGCGACTACTGCTTCTTCGTTACGGAATCGCGTCTCGCTGATGACGAGCATACCGGCCTCTGGCGCCTGCATGCGGTCTACCGCGCGACCTCGGCCCCCGAGTGGCATCCGACCCACCGTTGGAAGACGGCCCTGAGCCTCGTGGTCCGCATGGAAGCGGCCGTGCCGATCGAAGTCGAGGGCAACGCGTTCGCGTCGCGCCACGCGGCAGCGATGTACGGCCTCCTCGAGATCGAGAAGGACGCGCTCCATCACATCCAGGAGTGCATCGAGGAGTACACCCTCGAGGATTCCCGTTATGTTAAAATCTTTGAAACACTGCGTATCGCCGGATAAGGAGCACCTGATGAAACGTTTATTACTCGCTCTGAGTTTGAGCCTCCTCGCCGGCCAAGGCCTGGCGGAAGGCCCCGGCGCGCCTCCCCCGGTGCCCGCCGCATCGCCCAACAACTTCGTCGCGAACGGCGAGGCGATCGATATCCCGGGCACGGGCTTCAGCATCGTCCCGCCGACCGGTTGGGAAGTGCAGAGGGAAGGCGGCGGCACCGCGGTCGTGTTCCAAGGCCCGAAGCCTGAGGAAAAGCCCGGCGTGACCGTTTATCGGGGCAACATCCGCATCATGCGCATCGCGGAAGGCCTGCCGATGGACGATCAGACCAAGGAGAACTTCAAGAAAGACCTCATGGAGAAGTTCCCGGCCTCGAACCGCATCTCGAACTACAACATCCGCAGCGCGGAGCGGGTCCAGCTCGCCAGCGGCGCGGAAGGCTTCCTCTATTATTCGGAGATGACCTACGACGCCCTGCCTATCATGGCGATGCACGTGCTCATCTCCTCGGCGACCGACCACTTCCTCATCACCTATATGGATATCGCGAAGAACTTCGAGCAGGAGAACTCTCCGGCCCTGACGACCGCGTATACCTCGATCCAAAGCGCGAAACTCGAGACGGCGCCCGCAGAACGCTTCACCACCTACTATTATGTGGGCGGCGGCATCGGCGCTCTTCTGCTCCTCCTCATCTTCGTCCGCATCGCTCGCGGCCTGCGCATGAAGAAGCTGGGCGAGTCGCTTGAATCGGAAGACGGCGGCGACGACAACGGCGGCGGCTACGACAACACCTCGACCATGACCCGCGTGAGCTCGCGCGGCCGCTCTTCGGCCTCTTACGAGGATGAAGACGATGACGACGGCCATGAGTCCTATGCTCAGCCGGCGACTCGTGAGGCTCCCAAGCCTCAGCCCAAAGCGCCGGCTCCTGCGCCGGTAGCGAAGAAAGCGGCGCCAGCGCCGATCCCCAAGACCACTCCTGCACCGGCTCCCACGCCGGCCCCAGCGATGAAATCACCGGCTCCTCCTCCAGCAGCGAAGGCGGCAGAACCCCCTCGCCGCCCCGAGCCGGCTCCGATCAGCGAGATCTCGTCGGTCGCGGCGAGCGAGCATCCGGTTTCCGACGCGGCGCCTCTCACCGGAGCCGCATGGAATCTCAAGGAAGAGGAAGCCGACGAGGACTTCACCTCGGACGTCTCCGTCATCCAGAAGAAGAAAGACAAAGAGAAGCCGGCTCCGAAAGCCGTGAAGTCGAAGCATCAGACTAAAGGCAAGACCAAGGAGGTCGAGCCGGAAGACAATGAGGACATGTCGACCGTCGCGCGTCTCTCGGAAGTGATTCCGCAGAACGTGGAAGTGAAGCGCAAGAAGAGCTTCTTCAGCTGGGGCAAGTCGAAGGCCAAAGACACCGCCGTCGATCACGACGAGGTCGACGGCGACGATGATTGGGATAATGAGAGCCGCCGGCACAAGAAAGAGGCGAAAGCCAAGCCTCAAGCTATATCCGGCGTTCAGCCCGTCTCGGAAGTCTCGCATATCGCCGGCGATTCCTGGAATCTCCAGGGCGGCGGCCAGCCTCACTCCCATGTCGCGGACGACGAAGAGGATTAAGCGGTCGTCCCTGGAAAAACTTCAGGGATACCTTGAGATTTCGGCATAAATTGATATTGTGGGCGCATCCTTCTATAAGGGGCGCCCATTTATGTATACGGCCATGTCCTTCGCCACCGATACTCTCCGGCTCATCGATCAGAAACGTCTTCCGCACGAAGAGATCTGGATCCAGTGCAAGACGCTCGAAGACGTCGCCCAATCCATTGAAAACATGACGGTCCGCGGCGCTCCCGCGATCGCGACCGCTGCGGCCTACGGCCTCTATCTCGACACTCTGCATGCGAATACGGCGAACTGGAAGCTCTACAAGGATCGCTTCTTCGAGAATTGCAAACGCATGCAGGCGACGCGCCCCACTGCGGTAAACCTGTTCAACGCCTTGCACGCGGTTCGCCAGCTGGCGGATTCCTGGCAGGACGCGACGCCGTTTGAAGCGGTAAAAGCCCATATTCTGCAGTTCGCGAACGATCTGGAGGCAGCGGATCTCGCGACTTGCATGGCGATCGGCGCGAACGGCGCGAAGCTCGCGAAGGGCAAGAAGCTGCGTGTGCTCACGCACTGCAATACGGGTTCACTCGCGACGGCGGGTTACGGCACGGCGCTCGGCGTCATCCGTGCTCTCCACTCGCAAGGCCTCATCGAACACGTCTATGTCGACGAGACGAGGCCTTATTTGCAGGGATCGCGTTTGACGGCCTTCGAATTGACGGCTGAAGGTATCCCTCATTCTATCCAAGTCGATTCGGCTGCGGCCTATTTGATGAAGCATGAACGTGTGGATTTGGTTGTGGTGGGTGCGGATCGTATCGCTGCGAATGGGGATACGGCGAATAAGGTGGGGACGTACTCCCTGGCTATCGTCGCCAAGCATCATAATGTGCCGTTCTACATCGCGGCCCCGCGCAGTACGTTTGATCCGAAAGTTTTGCATGGAGATCAGATTCCGATCGAGATGCGTTCGGCGAAGGAGATCCTGGAACACGCCGGAATTCTGGTGGCGCCCGCGAAATCCGATGCGCGCAATCCATCTTTCGATGTGACGCCCAATGAGCTGATTAGCGGCTTAATCACAGAATTTGGCATACTCGAGAAGCCGTTTGGACCTGCAATTCAAAAACTTTTCCAAGAGAACTGATCGAGCGTTGACAGCATTTTGGAATTTTGAGATACATCCAACTCGCTGCTGCAAAGCAGAACGATGGGGGCTTAGCTCAGTTGGTTAGAGCACCTGCCTTACAAGCAGGGGGTCGTGAGTTCGAATCTCTCAGCCCCCACCATCAAACCCCCGGATGACGAGCAGTTGTCCGGGGGTTTTGATTTTTCATACGATTTTCCAGCAACTGGCTTCAGCATCACTCATATCGGGAAAAGGAATTTTCATCGCTCTTCACGAGTTCCATCAATTTCGGATGAATAAACAGCTTTTCCCTCCCGACCTTCAATTCCTTAAGCACTCCGATCTCACATAATTTCTTCAAATATTGTGCTGCAGTCTCCCGCTGAGCAATATCCTCATCAACAAGATTCTGAATTCGGCAGTAGGGTTGAACGAATATGATATCAACCAATTCGTGACGATATATCTTGGGAAGCTGGTCCTTCACATATCGACGAGTATCTTCATTGAGGCTTCGTATCGCCATGATCTTATCGCTTGTCCATCTCGCAGTAACAGCTATTCCCTCCAGCATGAAAAGCAGCCACGCCTCCCATTCCTGCCGCGTCGTGACAGCCAAAAGTCGCTCGTAATATTCCGATCTATTCCTGTTAATGTATCGGCTTAGATAGAGGATAGGCAAGCTAAGCAGACCTTCGCTTACGAGATAGAGAATATTGATGATCCGTCCGGTCCTGCCGTTTCCATCGGTAAAGGGGTGAATAGCCTCGAATTGATAGTGCCCGACAGCCATTTTCACCAGTGGATCATAATCTGAATTCTCATGGAGAAATTTTTCCAAATTCCCCAGCTTGTTTCGAATCACGCTTTCCTGATCCGGAGGTGTATAAATTACCTCCTTGCTTTTACCTTTTGCCAAAGCCGTTCCCGGCACCTTTCTTATATCCATGGCCTTGTCTTGGATCGCCGTGCAAATATCGACAGCTGTAGACGTGCTTAAGGGCCTCTTTTGGATGGCAAGAAAACCTTTCTGCAAAGCCCTGCGATAGCGCAAGGCCTCTTTCGTGGCATCATCGGTGGCAAGATCTTCATGATCCGCATATTGGAAGAGGTGATCTGTCGTAGTCACGATATTTTCAATCTCAGAGCTGTCTTTTGCTTCCAGGATCGGAATGATATTTATGAGCATCGCCTGGTTTGGTATGAGATCACCAGCTATACGCAGTCCCTCAAGCGCGGCACGCGCCTCTATGCATTTCTTGAGAACCTGTTTTGTTTCGATATCCATCTTTGGCGGGAGATCTGGCAGATCGTTATAGGGCTGTGCGGCACCAAAAGCGCTCATAAAATTCTCCCAATATCTATATCGATAGAATCGAGCTTTTTTCTTGATATGTCGACATAATTCAATTTTGTCGATATATTTTCGTCTTACCTCGACGCCATCGACATATATTCCAAATATGTCGACAAAATTGAATTATGTCGACATGTCGTGCATCTGCTTGTATTCATTTGATAATTTAATGTGCTCTAGAAAATGTTATAGATAGATGGTTAGAGCTCCTGCCTTATAAGCAGGGGGTCACAAGTTCGAATGTTGTAGCCCTCACCATCATCCCCCGGATGACGAGCAGCTGTCCGGGGGTTTTGATTTTTCCACTTTCGGAGGATAGCCATGGATCTGCGATTATATTCAGACGCCTCCGAATTCCGTGACCAGGTTTTCCACTTTCTTTGTCAGAACGAAGCTCAGAACTGCCTTGGTATCGGGATTATCAATACGCTGATAAACCAGCCGGAAATCTATCCTAAGTTCTATCTGTGGGCTCTCATCGAATCGGGAAAAATCAAAGGCGTTGCGTGGCTGACGTCGCCGCATCCCATCGGTCTGAGCAATTGGCCAGATCAGGCTTTGGATCTCTTGGTAGACGAAGTCTCAAAACTCCCCGAGCTGCCTAAAGCCGTCGTTGGGCCCGATACCGAAGCGGACGCCTTCGCCAGGAAATGGACGGCGTTGCATGGCTCATCGATTCGCTCCACTATAAAACAACGAATTTATCAGCTCGAAAAAGTCATCATTCCCTTCCCCGTGCCCGGCGAAATGCGTGTCGTTAACCAAAATGATCAAACCCTCCTGGAAGAATGGTCTGCTTCCTTCATCCGCGACTGTGGAATGGGGGATGGATCCGGAGCGAGCGATTATGCAGCCCACGCGATCAAATCACGTTCGCGCTATTTTTGGATCGTAGACGGCGAACCGGTTTCCATGGCTGGCGCGAGCGGCTCCACTCCATCCGGCATCCGCATCAATTGGGTTTACACACCGAATAGCTTGCGCGGCTGTGGTTATGCTTCAGCCCTTGTCGCCCAACTTAGCCAAAAGATGCTCGACGAAGGCCGTAAGTTTTGTTTTCTCTACACAGACCTCTCAAATCCGACCTCAAATAGCATCTATCAAAAGATAGGCTACCGACCCGTTTCCGACTCAACGCACCACAATTTCTAAATAGCGGTGCAATCAACCTAAACCGCAACGCGAACTTCGTAAGCTGCGCGGCGAATTAAGAAATGAAACCCATCTCTTCTGAAGTAAACCCCATGGCACCGCAAAGCATCACAATTCGGAAATACCCCAAACGGTTGACGTCACCCCATCGTGAGACCGAAATAATCTTGTTTGGATTGACCCCGAGCGAGAAAGAGCACGGTCTTTTGCATACATCTAAAAGTGCAAGGGAAGCGGCTTTCGACGGCGCCATGAGATCGAACATGTTTAAGTGGTTCGACTGGGTCGGTATATCAGAGCATTTTGGATTGGAAGATAAGGACTCGCTCTTTGTCGACCCGCGTTTTTCCAAAAGGGTTTATATAGCTTCCTTAATCTACGATACCGTCTCGTATAACGGCAGGAATTGGAGTGGCACGCCTAAACCGTGGAGCCATGAACTCCTCTATGCGGCCATGGAAAAGAATTTTGAGCGCCTGGCTTCCTTAAAAAAGGGCTGCTTGATAATTCCCTTTGGGGACGTGGTATCGAAAGCCATCTCGGACTTCAGCGATCTGAACCAGCATCATTTCGTACTTCACGGCTTTCCGCATCCAAGCGGGGCAAACGGTCACAGAAATATTAAATGGGAAGAATCCAAACACCGAATCCAAAGCGTATTCAGGCAGTACGTGCTTTCTGTCTAAAGAAGATTAATGCGCTCAATCGACACTATCCACCCCACCTTCCCCGCATAGGGGAGCCGGTATTTTGAAAATTAACT
>JASLCY010000505.1 GCA_030151925.1 Oligoflexus sp. | reverse complement strand
CCCAAACGCCTCCGGAAAACCACGCGCTGCGTGAGATCAAGGCGGGCGTGAAGCAGGCCGACGAGGGTTTCGACAAGTGGATCGCGTCGATGCAGAACGGCTCCTCGCCGCTGCTGATGAGCGATGCCGATTATCAGAAATACGCCAAGGGTTTGGATGAATATTCGCGCCTTATGTGGGACGTCAAGCGCCCCGGCGCGACCAAGGCTTCGTCCGAGAAGGCCTTGAAGTTCATTGAGTCCAAGGAAAAAGAGCTCAAAGACTCGCCTATGTTCCCGTACTTGGCGCAGGCCCTCATCGATTCCGGCCATCTCTCGCTCGCCGATCAGGACGAGGTCGAAGGTTATCTCCTGAATTACGGCGGCGTGAGCTGCCCGCGCAAGCGCGTGATACTCAAGGAGATGCGCGGCAACGAGAAGTCGCAGCTCGGCAAGGCCGAAGCGCAGAGGTTCCTGGCGATGGTGCAGGAGTTCCGCTCGCCGGCGTTCCTCGAGGACGGCCTCAGGACTTTGATCTACCGCCTCGACGACAGCACCCAGAAAGATATGCGGAAGGAGCTCTCGCAGGCGATCCAGCCCTTCCCCCGCCTCGTCGCGAGTTATCCCGACCTCTTCGAGGAGAAGGCCGAGCTCCTGAGCACCAACCCGGTGAAGGCGAAGACCGACCTCGCCGACCGCGCGGCGAAGGATGAGCTCTGCGAAAGGGCCCAGAAAGACCTCATCGCGGCCATCCGCGAGGACAAGGATAAGAAGTACCTCACCCTGGTCGAGGCGAGCGGCGGGAAACTCGAATCCTGCTGGCGCGGCAAGGGCGAACGCAACCGCCTGACCTACTGGGAACAGATGGAGGAGCCCCTCAAGGACCGTTATGGCTTCGTCGGCGAGGCCCTCGCGAAGAGGAAGCAGGGCCTGATACTCTGGGGCCGCAACCAGTTCGACGAAGCGCGGGCGATCTTCGACGACCTCATCAAGCGTTCGGATAAATCCTATCCCGAAGTGAACGCCGACGCTCTCTTCACCTATGCCCGCATCATCGAGAACGAAGGCGACTTCGCCGGCGCCGAGCAGAAGTTCAAGGCCTTCTCCGAGCTTTATCCGAAGGACGAGAAGGTGAACGAGGCGCTGAGCGAGACGATCGTGATCGCGGCGATCCAGAAGCAGAACGACGAAGCCCTCAACGCCGCGATCCGCCTGATCGAACGCGAATCCCGCAAGGTCCCCGACGAGCGCGATGCCGCGACCCTGCCGATGGCCCTCTATTGGGCGGGCAAGATCTATTACGAGAAAGAGGACAAGAAGCGCGCGGAATTCTTCTGGCAGCGCCTGGCCCAGGAGTTCTACTCGACCTTCTACGGCGCCCTCGGCCAGCTCGCGCTCGAGAAGATGAACGGCCGCACCTACTTCCTCCCGCCCATGCAGGTGCCGACCTTCAATCGCACCGAGATGCTGAAGGACTTCCAGAAGAGCGATCGCGCCATCCTCGATCGCTCGGAGAACCTCCTCGCCTCGGGCCAGAAGGTCGAAGCGCAGTGCGAGATCAACGAGATCCCGACCGCGGGCCCGAGCAACAGCCATCGCCTGCTCGCCAAAGCGATCTTCCAATACGCCTCCGGCGATTGGCTCGCGGCGGTGAAGAGCTACCAGAACCTCTCGAAGGCCTATCGCATCACCTTGCCGAAAGGCATGGAGCGCATCCTCTTCCCCCGTTCCTTCGCGTCGATCATCGACCACTACTCGAAGAAGCTGGGCGTGGATCCGCATTACGTGAACGCGATCATTCGCCAGGAGAGCGTGTTCAATCCCAAGGCCCAATCGCCCGTCGGCGCCCGCGGCCTCATGCAGATGATGCCCGGCACCGCCCGCCTCGAGGCCAAGGCGCTGTCCTCGCATTATGTCGATTCCGGCAAGGGCGCCCTGGTCTCGGGCGTGATGCACGACGAACGCAACCTCTCGGATCCCGAGACCAATCTGATGCTCGGCATCCACCACGTGAACCGCCTGCTGCAGAAATACAAGCATCCGGTCTTCGTGCTGACGAGCTACAACGCGAACCCGCGCGCGACCGAACGCTGGCTCTCCAGCATCGACTCCAGCGACCTCGTGCTCTTCATCGAACGCATCCCCTACAAGGAGACCCGTTCGTACGTGAAGCTCGTGATGCGCAACTACTTCTACTACAAACGCTGGTATGAAGGCCCGCAGGCGAAGATGGACCTGATGGAGGCCCTCCTGCCGAACCAGCTGATCGTCGATTCGAAGAAGGCCCAGGACGAGAAGACCTCGATGCGCTGAATCTCAGCTCGCGCCCGGTTGATTATGAGGAGCGGCCGCGTCGCACGCGGCCGTTTTCATTGCGGCGTCGTACACGCGCTGGGCGTTCGGGAAACGGCTCATGTCCACGTTGAAGCGATGCGCGTTATAGACCTGGGGGATGAGGAACACGTCGGCCATCGACGCCGTATCCCCGAAGCTGAAGCTCCCCGACTCCCGCCGCAAGAGGGTCTCGACCGGAATCAAACCCTCCGTGATGAAGTGCCTGTTCCACTCGTTCTTCTTCTCCGCGTCCGCAGAATGGTATTTCGAGGTCCTGAGGTTCGCCAGCGGCTGTATGCCGGCGCTGATGAGCATCACGAAGCTCCGCATCTGCGCGCGGGCCCAAGGGTCCTTCGGCAGGAGGGCCGGCGTCGGATAAGCCTCCTCGAGCCATTCGACGATGGCGAGGGAATCGGTCAGCGGCCGGCCTTTGACCAACAAAGTCGGCACGAGTCCGGCCGGGTTGAGCTGGAGATAGGGCAGGTCGCTCTGCTCGTCCTTGAGCAGGTTCACCGCCGTCGATTTATAATTCAGGCCCTTGAGGGCGAGCGCGTAACGCACGCGCCAGGAGCAGGATGAGCGCCAGTAGTGGAAGAGTTCGAAGTCGGTAGTCGTCATGTCGGTTCCATTAGGGTTGAAGGAGTTTCTGATAACCGCTCTCGAGTTTCCTCAGCTCCTCGACGCTCTTCAGCTCGAAGCCGAAGCGTATCGCCTTCGCCGCGTACACGCGGTGGCGTTCCCGCAGGCGCCGCAGCGTGTTCTGGAAGGCGACCTCGATCATCTCCGGCCTGAGCCGCGGTTTCAGCGGCGAACCCGCCATCATGCGCGCGCACTCCTCATCCGGCTGGAAGACGATGAAGTCGACGTCGGGGTACTGCTCCGAGACCGCGCGGAAGTTGGTCTCGAAGCGCGTGGAGACCAGGCCTTTGATCATCTGCAGCAACGAATAGTAGCCGCCTTTGAGATCCGAGTTCCCGGCCGTGTTCGAACGGAAGGGCTTCATCGGATCGATGACGAAGACGAGGCTGGCGCCGTCTTCCACCACCGATTCGAGATTGCAGCTCTTGGTGACCTGGCCGTCGATGTAATAGCGGTCCTGGATCGACTTCGGCGTGAAGAGCGGCGGCAGGGAGCACGAGGCGCGCACGGCGGCGCTGATGGGGATGCGGTCGAACGGGGCCTTGCCGAGCGTCACGTGATCGAAGGTATCCTGGTCGGTGGCGCCGATGTAGAGCTTGGTGGCGAGCTGGTCGAATTTATCGCCGTGGCCGTATTCGGCAAAGAGCTCATGGAGATAGGACTCGAGTTTTTCGCCCTTGAAAAAGCCGGTCGGGATCGTCTCCAGGGTCGATTGCAGCCACTGGGCCGGCTTCACCTTGCGCATGCGCAGCGAGGTATTGAAGAGCCGCTTCACGATGTCGAAGCCGGCGAGGTCGAAGATGGTCGAGAGCTTGAACGCGGGGTAGTCCGATTTCATGTCGAGCGTGCCGCGGATCAGGTCCTCAATCTCGAGGCCGTTGGCGAGGATGGAGCCGACGATGCTGCCCGAGCTCACGCCCGAGATCACGTCGCAGCTGCCGATCGTCCGGCCGTGGAACGCGTGTTTGAGCGCGAACACCGTCCCCATCTGGAAGAGCAGTCCTTCGATCGCGCCGCCGCTCAGGGCGATGCCGACCTTCTCGTGCCGCAGGACGCCGGCGTAGAGCACGTCGTGGAGCCAGCGGAGCATGATGGAGGTCTTCGCCGGCCCGATGATCACGTCGCGGACGTTGAGGCGGCCGAGCGCGAAGATGCGATGGTCGACGTCGGGCGTATCCTTGAGGACCGTGACGATCCGCGACATCGGGAAGTGGAAGTCGGGCCCCCAGAGCTGCGCGAGCGACTGCACGTCGCGGGCGATCTGGAACATCGCTTTCATGGCGTCGACCCCGTCCTGGCCGCGTTCGTCGTAGATCAGGAGATCGACGGGATGGTGCCGGAGGAAGGGAGTCACTCCGTCGAGATCGGAGAGGAGATAGATGCGAAGGCTGATCCCCTTGAGGAGCCGGTGCTCGAGCTCGTAGGTGATCGCGATCGCGTTGTCGTCGATCTTATTCGCCCCGAGCCGCTCCATCGCCGAGGCGATATCCGGGTGGCGGGACGGAGACATCACGTACAGAAGGTGCTGGCGCATCTTACTTCCCTTGGAACGACTCAAGCTCTTGAATCAGACGGTCCCGCGACACATAGCCCGTGAGACGCTTCGCCTTCTTGAGGTCGCCGTCGGCCGGGACCAAAACCAAGGTCGGCAGTCCCGGCATTTCGTATTTCGCCGCAAGCGCGTCGTTCGCTTCGTTGACCTCGGTCATATCTAGCTTAACGAGAACCCACTTCGCTTTCAGTAGAGAAATCACCTCGGGATCGTGGAAGGTGGTTTTATCCATCTCCTTGCACGCGATGCACCAATCCGCCCAACCATCGATCACGACCGGTTTGCCCGAGGCTTTGGCGGCTTCGTAGCCGGCGGTCTCGTCATGGATCCAGCGAAGCTCCGACGCGAGGTCGCTCCCCGTCGCCCATTGGACGCCCGAGAAGAGGCCGAGGCCGACGAGCAGGGTCGGCAGCAGCTGCGTGCCCTTCTTCACCATGAGGTGCGGGACGGCGAGTATGATGCCGAGGCCGACGATCCCCACGGCGGTGAGCAGGACCGCGAGCCACTGCCAGTAGCCCTTCATGGCCTGCAGGGTCCCGTAAGCGGTGTTCTTCAGGTAATAAGCCGCCAGGCCGAACATCGCCGCCGCGAAGATCATCTTGATCGCGACCTGGACGCGCGGGTTCACCTTGAAGCTCTTCGCTCTCTGCGCGGCCATGCCGAGGAAGACGTAAGGCAGGGCGAAACCCAAGCTGTAGAGGAAGAAGAGCAGGATCGACTGCCACGGCGCGGAGAGATGCGTGGAATAGGCGATCAACGCGCCCATGATGGGCCCCGTGCAAGGCGCGGCGACGAGGCCCGCGCCGGAGCCCATGCCCAGCGAATTCAGGTTCGAGGCCTGGCCGGAGCCCATGGCCGCGCCGAGGTTCTGGAGCTTCGAGAGATCGCCGAAACCGAGCATCGTCACGGCGAGCGCGATGAAGATGAGGCCGAAGACGAGGTTCACCCAGGGATTGGCGAGGACCGATCCGAAGACCTTGCCGGAAAGCGAGGCGACTAGGCCCAGCGCGGTGTAGGTGAGGATGATGCCCGCCGCGTAGAAGACCGCGCCCGACTTCGCCTTGTGCCCGTCGCGCCCGAGCAGGCGGAGCGTGATCGGGATCATCGGGAACACGCAGGGCGTGAGGTTGGTGGCGAGGCCGCCGATGAAGACCACCAGCAGCAGGAGGCCGAAGGACAGGTTCCCGCTCTTCAGTTTTTCCGCGTATTGCTCTTCGACCGAGAGGTTCGGGCCCTGCTCGAGGCTGGCGGGCGCTGAAGCCTGGGACGACGAGGCTCCGTCGACCGAAGGCGCGTTCACGCTCGCGGCGTCCGGCGCGAGCGATTTTTCCTCGGTCAGGTAGATGGGAACCTTGAGCTCCTGGGTGTAGGGGAAGAGGCAGATCTTGTGCGTGCAGCCGAGGAAGGTCACGAAGATCGAGACGGTCTTGCCTTCCAGCGGGCGATCGCCCTGCAGTTCGATCTCGAAGTCGCCGCCGTCGTAGACCGCGGTCAGCCCTTCGCCCATCGGGTCCTGCTGTTCGCGGGTCGGCGGCGCGTTCTTCACGCCGAGCGAATAGCCGGCGGGCCCGCGGAACTCGAGCTTGTTTTTGTAGATCGAGAATTGATCGCGGGTCTCGAGCCGCAAACCGACGACGGCTCTGCCTTTGCTGTCGCTCAAGGCCTGCGCCGGGGTCCAGAGGATCACGTCGGTGGGATGAATGTCATGGCCTCCCGCTTTGCTGTCAGGGTTGAACTCCTGCGCGTAAAGCGGCAAACGCGTGAAGGGCGCGAGGCAGGCGAGCATGAGGATCAAGAACAGCGACTTAAGCACGGGCAACTCCTCTGACAATCCGATCCTTAACTCTTATAGCGGAGCGCGGCGGGTGGGGGAAGGGCTGCCGTTGAAAATGCCATAACTGCGCATATGGGCTGCGAACTTCGGAAAGTTCGCTTGACTCATGAACCCGATTCCTGTAGTAGAGAAGTTCCTTTACGCCGAAAGTACTCTGAAAAAGCGGTAGCTTCGGATCGTTCATTTAGAAAAAAATGGATTTTAACAATGGCGCATCAAACAACCGCAACTAAATACCAAAGCAAATTCCGTCTGAAAAAAGGCGACGAAGTCGTCATCCTCGCCGGCTCGGACAAAGGCAAAAAAGGTAAGATCGAACGCGTCGACTTCAAACGCAATGCGGTGTTCGTCGCTAACCTCAACCTCGTTAAGAAACACACTCGCCCAGGCGCGAACGGTGAGCAAGGCGGCATCTTCGACAAGCCGGCTCCCCTCCATATCAGCAACGTCTCGCTCGTGGACCCGAAAGGCGGCAAAGCCACTCGCGTCGGGTTCAAAGTCGAAGGTGACAAAAAAGCTCGTGTGGCGAAAAAATCGAAGACGACGCTGAGCTGATCGCTCGCTCAATGAAAGCCATGCAACGCAGCCCTCGCACACGCGGCGGCTGCGTTCTTCTTTTTGGCGGAAACGCCTTCTCTCCTAGCCTCTACGGGCTAACAGCGCCTCGAAAAAACTGAGGATTCTATTGCTTGTGGTTGTAGAACTGTGATGTAATAAGGCCGTAATTTTTTCGATATTTGTCCGTTAATCGGCCTCAGTAGGTGTCGAATGTACATCAGTTGGAAATCATCTCTCTTGGTTCTTGGTCTTTCCTCTCTATTCGGAAGCTTTTCCGCAAAAGCCGCCGATCGAGGGCACGAGGTTTTCAAGCTTTGTTCGTACTGTCACGGGGACCACGGTGAAGGAAATCCGACTATCGGGGCTCCGACCATCGCAGGCTTGCCAGAATGGTACGTTAAACGCCAGCTCCTCAATTTCCGCGCGGGCGTTCGCGGTGCTCACCCTCGAGACGCTGCGGGCATGCGTATGTATCCCATGGCAAGAACACTCAATGGTGAACCTGACGTTGAGGCCGTCTCCAAAGTGGTGGCGGAAATGCCTCGCATCACCCCTGAACAAACCGTTCACGGCCA
Organism: Oligoflexus sp.; assembly: GCA_030151925.1. Classification (GTDB taxonomy): domain Bacteria; phylum Bdellovibrionota_B; class Oligoflexia; order Oligoflexales; family Oligoflexaceae; genus Oligoflexus. Next base: position 1,464 of record JASLCY010000505.1, on the reverse strand, counting down.
TGTGGTAAAAGGGCAAAACACTTTCAAAGTCTGTTCGACCTGTCACGGTTCCTCGGCCGAGGGCAACCTCGCGATGAACGCTCCCCCTCTCGCCGGTGCAAGCGACTGGTACCTCCTCAAGCAACTCCAGAACTTCAAACACAAAGTCCGCGCCTTCGACCCCACTCGCGACACCTTCGGTGCGACGATGGCTCCTATGGCTTCGGGTCTCAGTGATGAAGACATGCTGAACGTGGTGACTTACATCAACACTTTGGCCGGTAAAAAAACTGCAGCGGCACCACAATAAGGTGAGGAGGAACTATGAAAAAGCCTGATGAAGCTGACCAGCTCGCGAAAAAAACTATCGTTGCTATCCTCGCTGGCGTGTTTGCTTACGCACTCGCTGTCATCATCTTGACGCGCTACTAACGGAGAGACGGGAATAAACTTATGATCGAATTGTTAAGACAGAGCGCCTCGAGCTTCTCGAGCGATATCAACAATCTGATTCTCCTGATCACGGTCCTGGCCGGTTTCTGGTTCCTCGTAGCCGAAGTCGTGCTGTTCTGGTTGATCTTTAAATTCCGTGCTCGCAAAGGGGTGAAGGCCCAGTACATCACCGGCGAACGCAAGGAAGAGATGAAGTACATCCACTGGCCGCACAACATCATCCTCGTTTGCGATATCTTCATCATCGTGTTCGCCATCCGCGTTTGGTACAACGTGAAGCAAACCCTGCCGACGCCCGAGTCGACGATCCGCGTGATCGGGCAGCAGTGGGCTTGGCGCTATATCATGCCTGGTCCCGATAATATCCTCGGCACCAAGGACGATATCGAGACGGTGGATGAGCTTCACCTCAAAGTGAACACCACCTATCATTTCAAACTCGAGAGCGTCGACGTCCTGCACAGCTTCTCGGTCCCGCAGTTCCGCCTGAAGCAGGATGCCTTGCCGGGCCGTATCATCACGGGCTGGTTCAAACCTACCAAGGTCGGCACGTTCGATATCCAATGCGCTGAGATGTGCGGTATCGGTCACGGCATCATGATGAGTAAGCTCTTCGTTCAATCACCTGAAGATTACGACAAGTGGGTGAAGGAACACGCTCCTTCGGTAGCGGCGACACACTGAGACCGTTTGAATTCATTGGTTTGAAAAGATTGACTATTTAGGTGTATATATGGCCACGTCACACGCAGATCACGATCACCACGATCATCATGAGATGAGTTTCTGGGAAAAGTACGTTTTCCCCCTCGATCACAAAGTGATCGGGATGCAGTACCTCTTCACAGGTATACTTATGGGCGTCCTCGGGGCGTTCTTCTCGTATGTTTTCCGTATGCAGCTCGCTTTCCCCGGTATCGAGGTGCCGCTCTTCGGCCTCGTAACCTCGGCCCAGTACAACACGCTGATCACCAGCCACGGTTCGATCATGATCTTCTGGTTCGCGATGCCTATCCTCGTCGCGGCCTTCGG
>JASLCY010000461.1 GCA_030151925.1 Oligoflexus sp. | reverse complement strand
GTTCCACATGAAGCATCCCGACCAGGAGCATTCGCCGACTCCGGCGCAGATAAGCTACCACCACTTCTGCGACGAGTCCTATCACTTCAACAGTTCGGTCATCATCTCGAAGGACATCCTGAAGCTGCTGCCGCCTCCGACCAAGTTCGAGAGTTTCGTGATGAATCAGGGCATCCTGGGCTGCCAGCGCGATCACGAGAATTTCTCGGCCGCCGTGAACGGCATCTTCTGGTATGAGCCGGCCCTGTTCGAGCCGGTCTATCGTGTGCTGCGCAGCCCTATCTTCGGCTTCTCGCATAAAGACGCCGGCGAGATGATGAAACGCTGCTTCGTGCTTGAGAACGACGCCGCCCACCTCGCGAAGCAAACGCACGCCGAGGCGGTCGACTCCTATGAGAGTTATCTCGCGGATATCGATTACGTCAAACCCGAGGTCCGCAGCATGGATATCATGAAGGCTTCGAGCCTCGAGCGCTATTATCGCCGGAACGACAAGGCGCTTAAGACTTTCTTGGCGAAGCGGCATGCCTAAGATCAATTTTCCCGAGACCGATTTCGCCGACCTCGAGCTCGACTCGGGCACGGCCCTGTCGCAGGCCTTGACGGCGACGAACTCTCCTATCCTGTTCGGCTGCAGGACGGGAATCTGCGGGACCTGCCTTTGCAAGGTCAACGATCTCTCGGGCCGCGGTTTGCCCGCGTCTTCCGACGATGAAAAAGAGGTGCTGGACCTGATCGCGGGCAGCGAGCCGAACGCTCGCCTCGCCTGCCAGATCCAGCTCGATCGCGATATGGAACTCTATAAGCTCCTCGAGGACGCATGAGACTCAAAGCCTTTTGGTACATCGCCGCCGAATCGAAGAGCCTGAACGGGACAAAACCGCTCGGCATCGAGATCCTTGGCCAGAGACTAGCCCTCTTCCGCAATGAGCAGGGCCGGGTCACGGCTCTTGAGGATCGCTGCCTGCACCGTTCCGCTCAGCTCTCCCAGGGGCAAGTCGCGAACGGCCGCCTCGTCTGCCCTTATCACGGCTGGGGTTATGACGGCGAAGGCAAGGTCGCCGACATTCCCTCGCTCTGTCCGAGCGGCAAAGGCCTGGGCCATCGCCAGGGCAAGGTCTTTCCTGTCCGGGAAAAAGAGGGTTATATCTACGTCTGGCTACATCCGACGCAGACGCCCGACCGGGAGCCCTTCGACATCCCTTGTTATGGCCAGCCGGGCTATCATCATATCCGCTTGATCAATCTGTTCGAAAACGACGTGACCAACTGCGTCGAGAACTTTGTCGATATCCCGCATACGGTCTTCGTCCACCCCGGTATTTTCCGGGTTCGCCGCAACCAGCGTTTTACCGCCGACGTCAGCCGCGAGGAAGGCCAGGTCACGGTCCAGTACCACAACGAAACGGCGAATCTCGGTTTCGCCTCGAAGTTCCTGAATCCGAGCGGACGCGAGATCGTCCATTCCGATCGTTTCATCATGCCGAACATCACTTCGGTCGAATACGATATCGGGCCTCGCCGCCACTTCTTCATCACGTCGCAGTCGATCCCCATCGCGGAACGCAAGACCCTCGTCTACACCGACCTCACATATGATTACGGGATCTGGAACAGGCTCGCGGCCCCTTTCGTGCGCCGCAGCGCCCAGATCATCATCGATCAGGACAAGGTCATCCTGGAGAACCAGAATCAGAACCTCCTGCGTTATCCGGATGCTTTCCAGAACACCGGCTCGGATCTGATCCACGTCTTCATCGAATCGATACGCGCCGCCTTGCAGAACGACCAGGATCCCCTTCTCCTCCCCTCGAAAAAGAAGGAGATCGAATTTTGGATCTGAACAGCACCTGGGATTTGGCCCTGACCTGCCTCGGTTTCCAAATCCTCGCCATCCTCACGCTGACCTTGCCCGAGCTGCGCGCGAACCTGCGGGCCCGTACCGCGAAGCAATGGTTCCTGGATCTGCAAGGCCTTCTGGTCCAAGGCCTCGTCGTGCCGCTCGCGAAGATCTTCGGCCTGATCGCAGCCCTGCGCCTCCTCTGGCCCGCAGGCGAGAAGAGCCTGAATCTGCCGGCTTGGGCGAGTTTCCTGATCGCCTTCGCGGTTGTCGATTACCTCTATTATTGGAACCACAGGCTCATGCACGGCCCCGGCTTCTGGCCGCTGCATGCCGTGCATCACAGCACGCAGACGCTCGACCTCTTCGCGACCTCGCGCAACAGCCTCTGGACGCCGTTTTTCATCTGCTACATCTGGGTCCATACGTTCTTCGCGTATGCCCTGCAGCATCCGGCGCCCTATGTGCTCGGCGCGGTGCTGACCGCGATCCTCGACCTGTGGCGCCACAGCCCGGGTCTCGATTACCTGATGCCGAAGTTCCTGCGCCCGCTGTTTATAAGCCCCGCGGACCATGCGAGCCATCACAGCCTCCGCGGGCTGCGCTCGAACTTCGGCGCGAACCTCACGCTCTGGGATCGTTTGCACGGCACCTATGAAGCGCCCCCTTCCCATAGGGGCATCTATGGTTGGAATGATAAACGCGGGACGCTGCGCCTTTGGCTGCTCCCCTGGAATCTACGCTAAAGCCTATCGAGGATAGAGATATGACGGAATTCAAACGGATCGACAAATTCAACAACCCCGAGCTCTTCCTCGAAGGCTGGTACTGGGCTATGCCGGCCCATAAGCTGCGGAAGGGCAAAACCCAGGCTCTCCATTTCCTCGGCAAAGACCTCGTCCTTTATCGCGGCGAAGACGGCAAGGCCAGGGCGATGGACGCTTACTGCCCGCATATGGGGGCGCATCTCGCCGAAGGCAAGGTGGAAGGCAACAGCATCCGCTGCATGTTCCATGGTTGGAAGTTCACTGAA
>JASLCY010000433.1 GCA_030151925.1 Oligoflexus sp. | reverse complement strand
TCCGCCGGCGGATTGGAGCCGCCCTTCTCATATTGGGTCTTGGTGCCGTGCGTATCGACCTCGAGCTGGAGGCTGAGCGTATCCTTGAACACATAGTCGCCGCCGAAGCCCGTGCCGAAGCCGTGGCTCTTGTCGCCATTGTAAGTATCGGGATTCCTATGAACCGTGAAGGACTCTTGCATCATGCGGAGCCAACCGTAGATACGGTGCGGGCGGTTCATGGGCGCCAGGCGACGCTGGGATGCGAGATCGAGGATCTTCTGCTTCCAGGACTTGTCCTCCTTACCGGAGAGCAAACCCTTATAATCCGGCTCGTAGACCGCCTGGTCGTCGTCCGAACCGCCGAGATCGAGCTGTATATTGGCGTCGTCCGTCCCGCCCTCGTCCTTCGCCTGTTTTTCATTGATGGGTCCCATCGCCACTTCGGTCGCGGGCGAAGAGTTGCCGTAATAGTCCTCGCGGAAGACGCGGATCAAACGCGGCACCGAGCGGAGGCGGAGATAGATCTTTTCCCGGATCGAAACGCCGTAACCCAACGCGCCTTCAGCGTCCTGCACCCGGAGGACGGTACGCTGCGTGCCCGGAGTCTGGGCCCAGCTGGCTTTCAGGAGATTTTCCGGATCGGGTTTTTGCAGCAGGACGAACATCGATTCCTGCCAGATCACCTTCTTCGCGTTTTTGATCTGGACGCTGTAAAGCCCCTCGTCCGGGAAATCGATCACCACGATGCGGCGATCGCCGAGAGCCTCGGAAACGATAGGCTTATTCTGGCCGCTTTTGAAGACTTCCAAAGTCCCCCTGCTTTTCGCCAGCGAGCCGAAGTCGACTTTGAACGGCTGGGCCGAAGCCTGAGCTGCAGTAAGAAACGCGGCGAAGCTAACCGCCACGATCCAATATTTGCCGTTACGAGCCGTCACATCGCACCCCTTTACCCCGAGTCCTCACGGGTCTTTCGGATGAGACGGGAAGCTCTTGAGGGAAATCGATTATCCTAGCCCTCGCGCGGCAAAACCCCTAGGATATAAGTGCCTTCATTTCATCCTGAATTCTTCGGCCTTAGAGGTTGCACCATGAAATCGATAGGGATCTATTACCGCGTCTCGACCGACAAGCAGGATCTCGAGAGCCAACGCCACGCGGTCGAGACTTGGCTGGCCCGCCTTGAGCCGGGCAAGGTTCCCAAGAAAATACTCGAGTTCTCGGATGAAGGCCTGAGCGGCAACAATCTCAATCGTCCCGGCTACAAATCGCTGCTCGAAGCCGCCTATGCGCAGAAGATAGATACGATCGTGGTCTATCGCCTCGACCGTTTCAGCCGTAATGCGTCCGACGCCATCAAAACCCTTTTATCCCTCGACGAGGCCGGCGTCGCCTTTATCTCCATCACCCAGCCGGTGCTCAACCTCGGGCATGAAAACCCGTTCCGGCGCACGATGCTCGCGGCCTTCGCCGAGATCGCCGAGATCGAACGGCAGACGATCGTCACCCGCGTGAAAGCCGGCCTCAAGGCCGCGCAGGAACGCGGCGTCAAGCTCGGGCAGCCGAGCAAGATCGATGAAGGGATCAAGGACCAGGTGCAGGCGAAACGCGCGGCGGGACAGACCTACAGGGCCATAGCCAAAGACCTTCAGCTCAGCTACGGCCTGATCTATAAAGTTGCGCAGGAAATGGGCTTGAAATAGGCCTCGCGGCCGCGTCTCAGAAGAACTCGACGCGCGTGGCCTCGGCTTCTTCCGGCAGGCCATCGATATGCTCGCGGATGACGTCGCGTTCGCGTTTCATCGTCGTCACGGCCATCAGGGCCTTCGCGAACTCCTGCATCTGCGTTTGGGTCAGGGCCTGACCGTCTTGCAACGCCGCACGCTGCCCCAGCCAGACGTCGATCATCTTCACGACGTTTTCGAGGTTCTGGCGGAAACGGTCCTGAAACTGCAGGGCTTCAATGATCGGCTGGATGAAGGCGTCGATCTCGGCGTTCTGCGATCCCAGGGTCTTAAGGCTCTTGTGGATCTGCTGGTAGTTCTTGAGGTCGAAGGCGTGCAGCATCTTCTGCAGGCTCTCGAGCGAGTTCAGGCTCTCGCTCGACATCGCGGATACGCGGTCGATGTCTTTGAGCAGCACGTCGATCGCGCCGGTCACGCGCGCGGTGCCCTGCTCGGCCTCCTTCGTGCACCAGACGAGCGATTTCTCCGTAAAGCCGCGGAACTTGGACAGGATCTCAGCTTCTTTCATGGGCGAACCTCCGATCAGAATTCGATGAACGTGCTACGAGCTTCCGATCCGGCCGGAGCTTCCTCATTCAGGACGTCGCGATAAAAATCGTTGGCTTCCTCGACCGAGCTGGTCTTCTTGCCGATCTCGCGGGCGATATCCTGCCAATCGACTTGGCCTTGGGCGGTCAGCATATGCACGACGAGGTCCCAACCGAAGACCAGGTGGTCTATCCTCTGCCGCACCGCGTCTTCGAACTGCATCGAGGCGAGGGCCGGGAGGACCTGGTCGCGGATGCCGCTATCGAGGGTGATCAGGCCCTCCAGCTTCTTCTGGATGGCGGAGAGCGAGAGCCTCTCCTGTTTCCTGGCCTCGTTCTCTTCGGGCGCCGAGAGCTCCTCGCCGCGGGCGAGTTGCTCCTGCAGCATCGAGACGAGGTCGTCGACGTCGTCGTTGATCGCCTGCTTCTTGCTTTCCATCTCGCCGCTGGCCACGAAGTAGAGATCATAGAACTGCTGGAGCACTTCGAACTCGGGTTGATTCAGGTATTTCGAAGTGAGATTGAAGATGGACCCCGTGCAGTGGCCGGCCTCTTCAGTCGCTCTCTGGCATTGCGCCGTGAGGATGGCGAGGAACGTCTGATCGAGTTCGGCCTTGGTGATCGTGATGGGCTCAAGGGCCTTGGCTCCCATAGGGCACCCCTTCGGTATTTGGAAAGAAAGGAAAAAAGCACTGTGACTATAGTAAAGGATAAGAAGAGGGGCGGGATAGACTGTAAAGAAAAATGATCCCCTGCTAGGGAAGGCCCGGCAGGGGATCGTTTCGCTTGCAGGAGAGCCCGAGGTTTAGCGGCTTTCCTTGCGGTCGAGCTGCTCGAGCACGCGGGCGGCCCAACGATCTTTCGGATCAGCCTCGACCAGCGGCTCGAGCAGGGCGCGGGCCTGGGCGTAGTTCTTCTCGAGGGCGTAGGTGTTCGCGAGACGGATCTTCGCGATGCGCACCTGCTCGGGCTTATAGCTTCCGCTTTGGATCACCTGCTCGTATTCGTGCGCCGCGTCCTCGAGCTTGCCGGTGCTCTCGAGCGCCGTCGCGAGGCTCTCGCGCGCGGTGAAGTTCTTATTGTCCTCTTCGTAGACCGACTTGCGCAAAAGGTCGGCGGCTTCCGCGTTGCGGCCGGCCGAAAGCAGGGCCGTGCCGCGGCCGTAGTCGACGTAACCATGCCCTTCGCCGTCCGGGATCGATTCGAAGAAACGCACGGCCTGATCCCAGTTCTGGCCTTCCTCATAAACGCCGAGCAGCTCTTCGATCGCCGCGTCGTTCGTCGGATTCACGCGGATCGCGGTCTCGAGATAAGGCACGGCCGCCTGCGGCTGGTGTTTATCGAGGATCTGGATCATCGCCAGCTCGAGGAGCACGCTCTCGTTCTTGGGATCCTTGGCGAGTTCGGCGAGGAGGATGGGCTCCGCCTCGTCCCAGTGCCCCTGGTCCACGAGCTCCATGGCGCGTTTCAATTCATTGCTGGGCGGAACTTCGGGACGGGCGCCGTTGCTGGAGAGGGTCGAAGGCGAAAAACGGCTCGCGGCCGAGTCTTCCGCCAGGCCTTCGCGAGGGCGGGCCACGGTTTTCTTTTCAAAAGCCGTTTCAGGAATATGGATGGAGCTGTCGGCGGCGCGCATCTTCCAGAGAAGGCCGGCGGCGATCAGCAGAAGAACGGCGAGAATAGCTGTCCAGATAACCATCTCTTTCTGGTTCTTCACTTCTTTGTGTTTACGGTTGGGCTTGGCCTGAGGCATAGGCACTCCTTCTGAATTGAGCGGGATCATATCTTTATTAGGTCAATTTGGCAAGATCAGGCCACTCGCCTTTGGCTTAAGAAATATTCGAGACACAAAAGGCAAAGAGCTAGGGCACTTAGCATGACATGGCGTTCAACCCAGACCTTTTCCCGGGTGCTTTGCAGCTCGCTGCCATGGCTCAGCTCTTTTCGATAGAAATCATCAAGGTTTTCATTGCCTTGAATAAGCCTTCCCCCCGTCGCCTCAGCGATCTTCGCCAGCCCCGGGAGGTCGGGTTTGCTGAGAATCAATTGCCCGCGTTTATCCCGGAGGAACGAGCCGTTGGCGGTCGGGATCGGCGATCCTTCGGTCCCCATCCCGAGCGAGTAGACCTTCACGCCTTTTTCCCCGAGCGTCTGGGCCCGGACCAGGGCGTTGTCACCGTGGTCCTCACCGTCGCTGATCAGGATCACGGTCTTCGCATGCGTCCCGACTTCGCTGCCTTGCTCGAAGGCGCGTTCCGCGAGATCCAAAGCCCCGGCGATCTCGGTTCCCTGATGCGGCAGGAGATCGATCGTCGCCGCGTCGAGGAAGAGGTCGAAGCTGCCCTTGTCGAACGTCAGAGGGCACTGGATAAAGGCGTCGCCCGAGAATAACACGAGGCCTATCCTATCGCCCTGGACCGCGCCGAGCAGGTCGCGGATCGCGCGTTTCGCCTTTTCCAGCCGGTTGGGTTTCACGTCGGTGGCGAGCATGCTCTGCGAAAGGTCGAGGACCACGATGATATCGGAGCCGCGATGCTTCACCTCGGTCCAATGAAAATCCCAGCGCGGCCGGGCGAGCGCGAGGATGATCGCGGCCAGCGAGAGCAGGATGAGCAGCCGGCGCAGGCCGATCAGGCTTTCCGATCGCTGCAGAAACTGCCGTGAAAGCAGGGCGAGGCGCTGCCGATAGACCTTCGCGCTCCAGAGGCTGAGGCCGAGCGCCAGCAGCAGCAGCAGCGGCAGGAGATAGAGATAACGTCCGCTCGCGAAATTCATGGTACGACCCTCAGGCGAGTTCCCATCCACAAGAGCTCAGCGAAGAGGCTGATCAGCGCGCCCATCAGGAACAGACCGGCGAGCTCTTCCCTCTGCACCGGATCCTCCCACTCCTGTTTGCTCTTCTCGAGCTGGTCGATCACCTTATAGATATGGCTCAGCGTTTGCGTATCCTTGGCGACGAAGCTCCGCCCGCCGGTGAGGCCGGCGATCTTCTCGAGCGTCTCCGTATCCATGCGGATGAGTTGATTGCGGTATTCCGTGCCCCAAAAACCCTGCACGGGGAAAGGCACGGGTTCGTTGCTGCCCACCGCGATCGTGTAGACGCGGATGCCCAGCGTCTTGGCGAGCTGCGCGGCCTCGAGCGGATTGATGGTGCCCGAGGTGTTATCGCCGTCGGTGAGGAGGATGATGATCTTCGAAGGGGCCGGCACGTCCTTGAGCCGTTTGATGGCGGTCGCGAGCCCGTCGCCGATCGCCGTCTCCGGGCCGGCCATCGCTATGCTCACGTGTTTGAGGAACTGCAGGAGGACCTTGTGGTCCATCGTCAGCGGCGCCTGGGTAAAGGCTTCGGTGCCGAAGACCACGATGCCGATGCGGTCGTCGGGGCGGGAGCTGATAAAATCCTCCACCACGTGTTTCACGACCGTCAGGCGATCCTCGCGCTCCTTGTTCAGGATGAAGTCCATCGCCCGCATACTGCCCGAGGTATCGAGGGCGAGCATGATATCGAGCCCTTCGCTGTGTTTCTTCGCCCGCACGTCGCCGCCGAGCGGCCGCGCGGCGGCGAGGATCAGGCAGAGGAGCGTCAGCGCACGCAGGAGCAGAGGCATGCGGCGAGGCCAGGCCGCGCCCCAGCCATAGGCCTTGAGCGTCGCGAGGCTGGGAAAACCGAAGCCCCGGCGTTTGCGCTCGCGCCGCGTCTGATACATATAGAGAAGCGGCAGCAGCAGGATAAGCCCCAGGACGTAGGGGTATTCAAAAATCATGACCGCCTCCGCCGTCTGAGATCCCTTTGCCTCAGGAAGGTTTGCAGGGTATCCGCCACTGGTCTTTCCGTAGGCACGAGGAGCGGCGTCGCCTGCATCTGCCGCATGGACTGCGCCCAGCGTTCGATCTCGGCCCTTTGTTTGCTCGCCCACTCTTCGCGGACGCGGGCATCGTCCGTGTTCACGTAGATCTTCTCGCCGCTCTCGCGATCCTCGAGGGCGATGACCCCGGCGCTGGGCAAAGAAGCCTCGGTGGGATCGACGATACGGGCGCAAACCACTTCGTGCCGCGACGAGAGCTGCCGGAGAAGGCTGGGTTTCACGCTCGCATAGAAGTCGGAGATCACGAACACGAGGGCCCGTTTCTTGCGGATGTTGAGCAGGTACTTGAGGGCTTCCTCGAGCTGGGTCCCCTGCCCCTGCGCCTTGTGCGTGAGCACGCGGCGGATGATGTCCCAGATGTGCTTTTGCCCCTTGCTGGGCGGCGTGTAATGCTCGACCGTGTCCGCGAAAAGCAGCAGCCCGACTTTGTCTTTGTGTTTGGTCGCGAGGAAAGCGAGGATGGCCGCGAGCTCCGCGGCCTGCTCATGCTTGGGGCGGCCCTGCCCGGTGAAATAGAGGGAGGACGAGACGTCGAGGACCAGGAGGATCGTCATGTCCCGTTCTTCCCGATAGACCTTGACGAAAGGCGTGCTGGTGCGGGCCGTCACGTTCCAATCGATGCTGCGCAGGTCGTCGCCCGGCACGTACTCCCTAAGTTCTTCAAAGTCCCAACCGCGCCCCTTGAAGGCGCTCACGTAATCACCGAGCAGCATGTCGGACGCGAGGTGATCCGCTTTGAGTTGCAGATGTCGAATTTTAGCGAGAACGTCCGGGGCTAACACTCAGCGCTCCTCACCTTCAGACCAGACCACGTGTCCCGGCCAGTAAGCGAGGACCTTGGAATCGCCCAGCAGCCCTTCCACCTCGCGCAGGGTTTTGAGAGGGCCGCTCAGGAGCTTCGGCTCGCCCGAGAGCTCGGCGATGCGGGCCGAGGCGCCGGATTTGAAGTCTTTCAGGCAGTTCCAGGCGTTCCCCGCGGTCAGACAATCGAGCAGGTTCTCGTCGTCCGGCTGATAATGGTCGAGCGGATAGAGCTTATCGGGATCGAGCTTCGCCGCGATCTTCGCTTCGCGCACGGCTTCGGTAAGGCCGCCGAGCTTATCGACGAGCCCCAGCCTGAGCGCTTCCGCGCCGGTGTAGACGCGACCTTGCGCGATAGCATAGATATGCTGCGGATCCTGCTTGCGGCCTTCCGCGACCTTCCGCACGAACGCGTTGTAGGTCTCCTCGATCGATTCGCCGAGGATCTGCTTATCCGCTTCCGTGCTCTTCGTGCCGAAGTTGAGGTAGTTCCGGCGATCCGATTCCGTCACGATGTGGAACGACACGCCCCACTTGTCGGCGATCTGCAGGCCCTTGGGCACGGCCCCGATCACGCCGATGGAGCCGGTGATCGTCGTCGGCTCGGCCACGATCATCGTCGCCGGCGCCGCGATATAGTATCCGCCGGAAGCCGCGACCGTCCCCATGGACACGATCACGGGCTTCTTCTCCCGCAGTTTCCGCACTTCGTTCCAGATCAGGTCCGAGGCGAGGGCGGAGCCGCCCGGGCTATCGATGCGGAAGATCACGGCTTTGACCTCGTCCTGATCCGCGGCCCACTGCAATTCCTTGATGAGCTCCTTGGGCACGATGCGGCCCGTGGTCTCGCCGTTGCTGCCGCCCATCACGATCTCGCCCGAAGCCTCGATCATGGCGAGGGCGGGCTGCTTGCCGCTGCCCATCTTGGGCGCCTCGAGCTTGTCGTCCATCTTCTCGGTCTCGCGCAGGTACTTCTCGTAGGAGACGATGTTGGTCGCCTTAGCCTCCTGCTTGATCTCCTCGATCCATTCCGGGAGATAACCGAGGCGATCGACCAGGCCCTTCTGCAGGGATTGCTGGCTGGTGAAGAGCGAGCGCTTCAGCCAGCCGTCGACCTCTTCCTTAGGCTTCTTGCGGCCCGCGCTGATGCCTTCGACCACATGGCCGCGGAGCGAGCTTTCCATCGAGTTGTACATCTCGAGCGTCTCGGGTGAAGGTTGATCGAGGACGAAAGCCTCCATGGCCGATTTATACTTCCCGGCCCGGACCACTTCCATCTCTACGCCTAGTTTCTTCAACGCCGATGAGAAGTACGTGAGTTGGAAGGCCGGTCCCGGCAAAGTCAGGCCGCTGATCGGCGCGAGGTTCACCTTGGTGCCGACCGAGGCGAGGTAGTAAGGGAGGGTGTCGCCCTCGTTGATGTGCACGTAAACCGGCTTCTTGCTCTCCTCGAACTTCACGAGCGCGCGCCGCAGGGCCGTGATCGTGACGAAGTCGCCGCCGCCGTTCTCCATATCGAGCAGGATAGCGTGGACGCGGTTGTCCTCCGCCGCGCGGCGCAGCGTGATCTCGAGGTCCTGGAGCTGCGCGGGGAATTCCCCGCCGAAGATCTGGCTGAAGAACTTCGCGCGATCGCTGATCTCGCTCGAGCTCACGCCGTTTTCGAGCGTGATCCTCACGATCGAGTCATCGAGGCTCGCCGAGGCCGCGGCTTTTCTCGCCGGCGTCTCCGCCTGCGTATCATCGTTTTTCAACTTCTTGTAGACGCCGACGGCGATCAGGAGGCTGACGGTCGTCACGAGCACGCCGAGGAGCGCGAAGTAACCAGTAAAGATGAGGAAAACACTGCGCACGAGGCGCGAGAAGATGGAGCGTGGTCGTTCATTGGCCATAAGTGATTTCCCATAGAACGGGGTTCGGTCAAACAAGAACCCTAGTGTAATCAGATTTTGTGAAAAGGGAAACGGACAGTGATCCAAAAAACCGAGTCATAGCAACAGAGTAGACCGAGGATAACTTGAACATATTTCGTTCAGTCGGTATTCTGAAGCCTCGGAAAGATCGCATGGGAGGAGCGCTTTGGAAAAGGCTAAGACACGCAAATCGGCCTCGGACAAGCTTTTGGATAAAAATAAGCCGGCGGAGAAGAAAGAGAGCCTGTGGGAGAAAAATCCCGAGTTGACGTCTGTCATCCTCGCAGCGCTTGACGAGAACGAACTTTCCAAAGAACTCACGCACGAACAGAAACTCGATATCG
>JASLCY010000418.1 GCA_030151925.1 Oligoflexus sp. | reverse complement strand
CGAACACCATGCCGCTGTATTCGTAGGCGCCGACGTTCATGAAGAGCGTGCCGAGGAGGGCGTTCTCCTCGCGTTTGAAGTCGCTGTAGCCGATCAATTCGGGACCGATGTCGGTGGTGTTGCGCATGTAGGCCGTGGTCGCGGAACGAAGGTCGCCGGCCCGGATCAGCTCTATCATGAGCTGCGGCAGGCGCCGGTTGGCGATGAGGATGTCGGCCAGGCGAAGATCGGCCTTCTCGTCGACGATCTTGCGGAGGATGAAGTCGAGCTCGGGCTGCGTGATCGAGACCTTCTCGAGGTCGCTGTTGTTGTCGACGAAGGTCACGTACTGCTCGATCGCGCGATCGAATTCCTTGGTCTTGAAGAAGAGGCGCGCGGCCTCGAGGTACTTGCCGAGCTCGAGATAGCATTCCGCGGCCTCGGTATGCGCCTTCGCCTCGAGGAAATAAGGGATCGCGGTGGGCAGGTCGCCGAGCTCGCGAGCGCAGCGGCCGACTTCGAGCGGGAGATTGGCTTTCTTGAAGCAATCCATCGCCTCCTTCCACAGCCCGTTGCGAGCGAGCAGGGAGCCGGCGCGGTTGGGGCGCTGGATGCGGATCAGGGTGTCGGCGGCTTCGCGGATGAAGCCGGCTTTCTCCAGTACGGTGATCGCTTCGCGGACCATGCCCATCGATTCGAGGATCTTGGCCGAGCCGCGGAAATTGCCTTCTTGATAGAGCTTTTGAGCTTGGCGATAGGCGGCTTTCTCCGCGCCTTTCAGCACGACTTTGTCGGAGGCCCGCATTTTCTGGGTACGGCGCGACTGTCCAGCGCGTTTGGAATTCACCAACTGCCAGATGAAATACGCTAGGACCATCGTCACTGCAAGGACGGCTATGAGGGTGGAAACCCGCATTCCCCAAATTCTCCTTATCCTGCTGACCTAGGTATCGGAGAATATTGTGAAAAACTTAGGGGTGATGTTTTTAAGTTCTTGAAATGATTGAATGAAATTGCTCAGATCTTATAGCCGAGCCAGAGCTCGGTATAAAAGTCGCGTACGTCCCTGGTCTTTTCCTCTCCCTCGGGCGTGAGGTCGGTTTGTTTACCGGGCGTATAGGTTTGAGTGACCTTGAGCTGGAAGCTGGAGCCGAGCTGGATCGCGAGGCCGCCGCCGTAGTTCGGGACGGGGTAAAGGATTTGTTTGCTTGTAAGGCGCATACCCTGATAATCGAGTTGGGTGAAATAATCGCGTTTCGCCACGCCGCCGAAGATGAAGGGCGAAACCACGCCCTGATAAGGGATCAGCGTGAGGTCGACCGAATTGATGGTTTGCTCGGTCAGCTGGCGGAAGGGGAGATAGAGGGGCGTTTTCCCGTCGGCCATGTAACCCTTCTTATAACCGCCGAGGTCCTCGTAGGTGCGGCGCTGCGTGACGCCGATAGACAGGAAGCTGCCGAGGCTGAGGCCTATGTTCGCGCTGAGCGCGCGGCTCTTGGTCTTCTCCAGGTTCGCCGTGGTCGTGGAGTTGGAGCCCGATAGGTTGAGGCTGATGGTCGCGAACGCCATTTGCGAGGTCAAGCCGAGGATTAGGCTCGCGAGTGTTAAAATATAGCGCATCGAACAGCTCCTCAATGCTATTATGCTGTCTATATTCATGCTAGCACGCAGGCCGCGCCCCGTATGCCCGGCCAAAGTTTTGACGATAGGAAACTCATTATGGACAAGCCTTACCGCCCTTGCGTAGTCGCGGTGATACAGAATGAAGAAGGCCTTCTCCTGGCGGGCGAGCGCGCGGACCAAACAGGCGCCTGGCAGGTGCCGCAGGGCGGGATCGATCCGGGCGAGACGCCGGAAATCGCCGTGTTTCGCGAATTGCACGAAGAGATCGGCAACGATGCGCTGGAGATCATCGGTTCGCACGGGGAATGGGTGCGGTACGACTTCCCACCCGAGTTCGCGAAGGGCCGGATGGCCCAATGGGCCGGACAGGAGCAGCGGTGGTTCCTGCTGAAGTTCAAGCCGGGCGAGACCACGCACCTCGAGCGGTCGGAAGGCGAATTCCGGGCTTTGAAATGGCTGACGCCGCGTGAGCTGTTGAAAGGCATCGTGGCCTGGAAACGGGAAGCGTATGAAGTCGGCCTCAAGGCCTTCAAGCTTTTGTAAGGAGCACTCCGCATGGCGCGTTTGAACATCCTGAATATGGCCATCGGCTTCATCGTCCTGTTTATCGCGGCCTGCGCGGGTGCTTTTGTTTCCTTCGATATGACTCAGGCCTTCCTGAAGGACACGAGCCAGCTTTCGACCTGGCAAACGACTCTCCTCCAGAGCGCGCACGGCCACACGAACCTCTTCGGGCTCCTGCATATCGTATTCGGCCTGACCGCTCCTTATTCCGCGCTCTCGCCCAAGATCAAGGCCTGGCAGACGGCAGGTCTCTTCGCGGGCGTGATAGCGATGGGACCTCTGCTGATGATTCGCGCATCCTACGCCCCGTCCAACTCGTTCGAAGGCATAGGGCTGGTGATCGGCGCCCTGCTCTCCGCTTCGCTGCTCGCTCTCGCGTCGCATGCGGCCGCTCTCTTTTTCAAATGGATGAAGGGCTGAGCCTTGAGCGCGAAGAGACGCATAGTATCGCTGGTCCCGAGCATGAGCGAGACCCTGGTCGCCGCGGGATTGCGAGATGAGATCGTGGGCTGCACGCAGTTCTGCATCGAGCCCAAGGACCTGCATCGCAGCGCGCAGGTCGTAGGCGGCACGAAGGATTTTTCGATCGAGAAGATCCGGGCGCTGAAACCCACCCATATCCTGATCAATCAGGAAGAGAATCCCCGCGAGTTGGTCGAAGACCTCATGCGTGAGCCCTTCCCCTGGCACATGTCGTTTCCCAAGGCGCCGCGCGATGTACCGCCTATGATTCGTTCGGTCGGAGAGTTTCTCGGGGCGCGCGAGGCTTTCGAACCTTTGGCCCGTGAGCTGGAGGCGATGCTGGTCTCACTGCCTGCCCCGAAATTCCAAGGACGTTATCTCTATTTCATCTGGCGCGAACCCTATATGCTGGCTGGACCCGACACCTATATCTCCCGCCTGCTCGAGCTGTTCGGCTGGGAGAACGCCTATCGAGGGGACGTACGCTATCCGCGCATCGAAATCCCCGAGCTCGACCTGATCGCGCCGGATATCTGTTTCTTCAGCAGTGAGCCCTATCCCTTCCGCAAACGCGACGGTGAAAGGCTCAGGGAAGAATGGGCCGCATGTCCGGAGATCCGCAAGATCGATGGCCGTTTGATGTCGTGGCATGGAAGCGCTTTGAGGGAGGCTCTGGAAATGTTAAAGGCCGTTCAGGTGAACGGCCTTGGGGTGCTTAGCTGGCTTTGAGCTCTTCGAGGATCTTCTGGGCCTTGGCCCTGCCTTCCTCATCCTTGATAAAGCGGAACTGGCGTTTGCCCTGGATGAGTTCGAGGAACTTCTTCTTATCCTGCACGATGCCGTAGAGTTCCTTGTAAGCGTCGCGGATCTTCATGCCGCGATCGACGTAAGCGTGGAGCTCTTCGATCGTGAACGGCTTCTTCAGGTAGCCGTCCGCCTTCGCGCCCACGGTCTCCATCTGGTCCTCGTCGAGCAGAGCACCGCTGATGAGGAACACGGGGATGGTCGGGTCCAGGTTCTTGATCTTCTTCATCAGCTGCAGGCCGTCGACGCGGGGCATGCGGATATCGCTGATGACGAGGTCGATCTCTTTTTCCTTCAAGGCCTCGACGGCATCCGCCGCGCTATGGACGACGAGCACGCGCGAGAAGAACTTGTTCAAGTGGATCTTGAAGAACTTGAGGAGCGTATCGTCATCGTCGACGACGAGGATATGCGATGATCGGTTATAAACGCGATCTTGAATTGTCATCGAAGACTCCTACTCCAAATACTCGAGATACGCTGTCGTCTGTTTCTTCGGCGGCTCATCATAAAACTTAAGTTTTTCTTACGGCTCGCCATGTTGCGGCTCTTGCGGTCACTGGTATAACCGGCTGTCACGAATGGATTGAATCTGCATATTTGCCAAATTCTTTAATTCCTGGTCCTGCGCGCCCAGCACGTCGTAGTAGAGCTGGAGGGCGGTGGTCTTGTCCTTGAACTCCTCATGCAGCAGATTCGCCAATTGATAGCGAGCGAGAGGGTTGAGAGGGGCGATATCCATCGCGTGCTCAAAGGAGGTCTTGGCGGCCGTGATGCGACCGGTTTGGCGATAGAGCATGCCCGTAGTGATGTAAGCGTCGGCGTTCAGGGGTTCAAGCTCGCAAGCCTTTTTAAGATCATTTTCGGCCAAGGCGTATTCGCGGCGCTGCATCGAGAGCTGCGCCCGGTTCACGAGGGCCGGCACGAAGTTGGGATCATGGTCCAGGGCCTTGTTGATCCATTCACGAGCCTCGGGCAGACGGCCGGCGCGGAGATGGAGGACTGCGAGGAGGTTGAGGAGGCGAGGATCGTTCGCATCCTGGTCGAGGCCGCGTTTGATGATGAATTCGGCGAGCTCGGTCTTCGAATCTTCGATGTAAGACTGAGCCAAGGCCGCGTATGCCATGCCGAATTTAGGCTCCAATTCGATCAGGTCGGTGAGGATCTGATGCCCTTGGTTTTTGTTCTGCGCCTTGATATAGGCCTGGGCCAGGGCATAACGATAGCGGAGGGTATAGTCCTTCGCGGGGCGCTCGGTCTTGTCGAGGATCTTCTTCACCGCAGTGAGATAATCAAAGGCGCGTTCGGTGTCGTTCTCGGCGAGATAGATATGGGCCATCTCGATCTGGGCATCGAGTTGATCCGAATCATCGCGCAGGATGCCGGTGTAGATCTCCTTCGATTTCGTGCGATCGCCGATGGCAAGGGCGTTGCGCGCGGCCTTGAGGCGGGCGTCGACGCTCTCGCTCTTGGCGTTTTTATCGATGGAAGTCGTCAGCGCGCCGCGTTCGGCCGAACTCGGCGGGTTCTTGTAATACTTCTGCCATTCGAAGATCTTCTCGGGCTCGAGCTTCGATGGGTCCGAGCCGTCGAACTTCTGGCCCTGGGCGGCTTCGGGATGCGAGGCGATATCAAGCTGTGTGCGGTCTGCTTCGTGACTGCAGGCTGCCATGAGCGAAAGGGCGAAACCCAAATAGGCAAAGCGCATCAGTGACTCCATTGATACGGTTGAGTCGTATCGAGGGCAGTGGGTAAGCTACGGGAGTTCGATTCGATCTGCGGCTGGAGGCCGCTGGCCTTGAGAGCGGAGCGTTCCACCCAAACCACATCCTTATAGCGATAGGGATCGCGCTGGCGAGCCATGAGGTTCTGCGTGTGGTACTGCTGCGAGACCTGCAGCCAGCGTTGCGATTGCTCCATCAGGTTGCGATCGCCCTTGAGGTCTTTCTTGGCGATGGCGTTGCGGATCGACTGCGACATGTTCTCGGCGAGCTGGGCGGCCTGGAAGCGGGCGCGGGTCGACCATTCCGCGTCATCGGCGGCTACGGCTTTGTTATAGTACTTGAGGCTTTCCTCGAGTTTGCTGCCTTTGAATTTCAAGCGATTCAGGGGCGTGCCCTCGAGTTCGTCGACCTTCTCGAATTCCTTCTGCAGGTTTTCGCCGAGCAGGTAGTTCGATTCGCCGACTATGCTGCGATAAAGGGCCTTATCGAGATCTTCCCTGCGTTGTTCGGCGTCCTTCGCCAGCTGGCGATAACTCGTGAGAGCCTTCTCATGAGCGCCTTGATCGTTCCAGGCCTTGGCGATCGCGAGCTGGGCCTTGAGGCGATAGTTCGTCGAGCGGCTGGTGGCCTCGGCTTTCGCCAACATCTTCATCGCGTCGGGCCAGACCTTGGCCTTGGCGTAATAGCTGCCGGCGCGGAGAAGGGCATCGGTTTTGCCTTCGGGGCTCTTCTGATAGTTGGCGACCAGGCTCGCGGCCTTGCCGGCGACAGGGTAGTTGTCCTCCGCCGCCGCTAAGCTCTCGGCGCGTTCTGCGGCCGCCAGGGCCTTGCCGTACTTAGGATAAGTCTCGGCCAACGCCAGGTGGGCTTCCGCCGCCTTGTTGAAACGGAGTTGATACTCAAGAGCGCGCGCCTTGAGATAGAGGAGGTCGGCGGTGTTGCTCTTCGGTTTTTGCTCCGCGAGATATTGCGTCGCCGCGCTCTCCGAATCCTTCCAGTCGCCGGCCAGAGCCATGTAATAGGCGCCGTCGCGGTAAAGCGTGTCATGATCGGGCATGTTCGGGAATTCGTTGGCGACCGACAGCAGGAGCTGGCCGGCTTCACGGACTTTGCCCTTGGTATTGAGGTCGGCGGCCGTGTCCTTGGTCGCCGTCGCCACGACGCCGATGAGTTCATCCCGGAAGCCGCCGCCGAGCTGATCGAAGTTCTCGAGTTTCAAGTAATTGCGAGCGAGGGCGAGGGTTTCGCTCGGCAGTCCGGTCTTGATCTTGGATTGCACCAGGCCGCGGATCGCGAGGGTTCTCTGGGTCGGCGTCGGCTCGGAGAGCAGAGCGCGGTTCCAGAAGCCTTCGGCAGACGGAAAATCGTTCAGGTCGCGATTCGCGGAGGCCGCGAGGAGAAGAAGGTCGACGACGTGCGTGCGATTCGGAAAACGATCGGCGAAGGCCGCGATGTTCTCTTCGAGCTTGTGGAGCTTATCCATGCTCGCCGCGTTCGGCTTGGTGCCCGACTCGTCGAATTTCGCAAGCGATTTCCGCCAGATGCGTTCGCGGGCGAGAGTCTGCTGGTAGTACGCGACCTCGAGGTTGTCCGTCTTCACGTCCGGACGCTGCTTGAAGGATTCGTAGGCCTTGTCGGCCTCTTCGTAATGATTCGCGAAGTAAAGGCTATGCGCGCGGCGCAGTTCCCACAGCTCGGCATCCGCATGCTGCGGGTTGAACTTGAGGAGGGCTTCATAGTAAGTCCGGGCCGTCTCAAAACTCGACTGGCTGCCTTGGACCATGCCGTTCTCGTAGAACTTGCCGGCGAGGAGCTGGTTGGCGTTCAGGGCCTTGCTTTCCATCGAAGCGAGCACCTGCGGATCGTTCTTATGCTGGACGCGCCATACGCTGTTGCGCGGCAGCATGAGCGAAAGACGTTCGAGTGTCGCGATATATTTGTTGTCCTGTTTGGTCTTCTGGTATTCGTCGGCGAGGATGGTCGCGACGTCGGGAGATTCTTTGCTGCTCGGATAGCGCTCCAGGAGGAACTCGGCGAGATCGATGCTCTTCTCGTGGGTCGGATGGCTTGCCAGGCGGCTGAGGATGCGGAGGCCGATCGTGCTTGCATAGGGACGCAGGACGTCCTTCTGCAGGTAATCCTTGGTCGAGGCGAGGCGATCCTGTTCGAAGAGCGAATCGCCGATCAGATCACAAGCGTCCTGGGTCATGCGCTTCTGCATGCTGATGCGTTTGAAGTCGACTTCAGGATGCAGGAGAGACTGCGAGGCCGCGATCGAAAGATCGAGGTCGGCGGTACGGTAAGCGGCCCATGCGAGACGATAATTCACGCGGACCTTCTCGTAGTCGATATCAGGATTGCGAACGCGGTTCACGAGTTCGTCAGCGACTTTGTAGGCCTTCAGGGCTTCCGGAGCTTTTTCTTTTTTGAAGTAGTGGTCGCCGACAGCCAGGTTCGCATGTACGGTATAGATGCTGTCATGACCGTTCTTCGCCAGGCTCTGCCAGACGTTGAAAGCCGCTTCCTCTTCGCTGAGGCTTTCCAGGACGGTCGCGCGGAGGTACATCGCCTCGTCGTTGAGAGCGAAATTCGGCTGGTTTTTATTGAGCTCGGAAAGGACGGCCAGGGCGTGCTTTTTGATAGGCTCCGCGGCCTTCTCCGTGTCGCTGAGCAGGGCGAGCTTATAGAGCGACTGCGCCAGGTTCATGCGCGCATACGGGGTGCTCGTCGCATCCGGATGATCGCGAAGCTGGGTCTCGTAACGCTGCACGGCGCT